>JAZUOJ010000028.1:0-9834 GCA_045604625.1 Acutalibacteraceae bacterium
GGCGATGGCGCCGCCGCCCTCAAGTCCGCCCTGCCAGGCAAGCAGCGCAGCACCGATTTTTTCGTTGCCTTTTATCCAGGTGGTGTCTATCATTCCGCCGATATTCAGAACAACCACAATATCCTTAAAGTTTGCACACACGCTGTCAACAAGTGCCTGCTCGCTATCGGTAAGATAAAAGTCGCCTTTATCAGAGTGGCGGTCGCGTCCTTCACCCGAATTACGCGATATGGTTATAACGGCCAGCGCGTCGTCGGCGGCAGCCTCGGTCATTATTTCCTGCGGAACTGCGGGCTCTATCCAAGCCTCGCCGGTCTTAAGCCAGTCTTTATAAAAACCGGCAAGCGAATGGCAAACAGAAACCTTGCCGTCCTTTTCTTTTTCGCAAAAACCGTCGTATATATTGGTTACGTGTGATACATAAACCTCGCCCGAGCCTTCGCCTCCGCGAACGTAGTTAATTGTACCCTTGCCGAAAAGCGCCACCTTTCTGCCCTTTGCTATGGGTAAAACCGAATGATCGTTTTTAAGAAGCACCGCGCCCTGAGCCGCAGCATAACGCGAAAGCGCACGGTGGTCATTGCTTCCGGTAACGCGGGGCTTTCCCTCATAAAAGGGAAGTGCGGGTAAAAAGTTTGGTCTTGTCCATTTTTTCATGGTATCACTCCTTTAGTTGCATTTTAGGATATTTTATGCTATAATTCAAGCCAAAAAGTAGTAATTTATAGACAAAAAATGCTACAAGGAGATTTTATGAAAAGTTTTAGACAAATCCATACAAGAACCCACGTGCGTTGCGGCGATAAAATAACATACCCTGCCCACATACATTCGTACGTTGAACTTGTATATGCTTGGGACGGCGGCTTTGACGCCTGCATTGACGGTGTAAATTATAAAATAGATAAGGGCGATATGCTGCTTGTATTTCCAAACTGTGTACACTTTTTCCCGTCACAGACCGAAGGCAGATTTTTGTGTGCTGTTTTTTCGGTAGACGACGTGCCTCCGTTTAGGGAGGAACTGATTTCGCGCCGCCCGCAAAACCCTGTTATAAGAAAAAATGAAATACCCGAAACCGTACTTCCTATGCTTGGACTTTTATCAAAGCGGGGCGTGATGGAGGAAAGATGGTTTGCGGGGGTAATGACGGCTGTTATGGCTTTAGTCATATCAAAAACCGAGGCCGAGGTTACGAAGGGGGCGGACGGAACACGCGAAATACTTTGGTACTGTCTTGACCACTACCGCGAGCCTATTTCGCTTTTTGAACTATCCCGCGCTATGCATATAAGTCAGTCGCGTCTTTCACATATTTTCAAAGAGAAAATAGGAATTTCGTTTAAAGGATATATAAATTATCTTCGCGTGCACGATGCCTGCAAAATGCTTTTGTCAACGCGCAAAAGCGTGGCCGATATCGCTATGCTTGTGGGATTTGATTCCATTCGTTCGTTTAACCGTAATTTTCAAAACATAATGGGATACACACCAAGCAAATATCGTGCCGAAACAAAAACGGACAGCTTTATAAAAAATTAATATAATAATATCTTGGCTTTTCGGTAATAATCTGTTATACTTATGTAAATATACGCACGGTTTTATGTTGGCTTTTAGCCTTTTGATAAAGGAATGTAAAAATGGACGATTTTGATATAAATAGCTATAGCGCCAAAAACCACAAAAGTACATACAAGAAAAAGAAAAGAAACGGCAAAGTCAAACAATCCCGTTTCAGTCAACTGCAAAAGGCAATAATTATTACTGCCATTACGGTAATGCTTTGTTGTGTGCTTATAATTGCTATGGTCGGAACCTATGCTTTCCACCTGCTCGGCAATATCGAACGAGACGATGCGTTTACCGAGCTGGACAACAGTGACCTCGGCATAATAAAAGAGCTTGAGGATGACGTTACCAATATTGCGCTTTTCGGCGTTGATGCCCGAGAAAAAGATGATTTTTCCGGCAACAGCGACTCTATAATGATTCTAAGCGTCAACAAAAAGACCAATCAAATTAAAATAATTTCGATAATGCGCGATAGTTTAGTCCCCATAGCATCTGACAACGGCACCTGCTACGAGAAAATAAATTATGCCTATCAGTTGGGTGGTTCTACGCTGGCCGTCAGAACGCTTAACCGCATTTTCGGGCTTGATATTAAGGCTTACGCCACCGTTAATTTTTACGGAATGGGCGATATAATTGACGCCGTCGGCGGTATTACTGCCACTATAACACGTTCCGAAATATCGAATTATCTGGGTATAAATGCTATGATATCCGAACAGTGCGGATATCTTGATTTAGACCCCGAAGACTATTACATTACCGAACCGGGCGAACAGGTTTTAAACGGTGTTCAGGCGGTAGCGTATGCGCGTATCCGTTACGCCGAAAACAGCGAGGGTTCGTTTAACGATTTCGGCAGGGTAGAAAGGCAGCATTTTGTAATGCAGCAACTGCTGTCTAAAGCACTTGAGCTTGACGTTACGGGTTATCCCAAGCTTGTTAAAAGCCTGCTTCCGTACGTAAAAACATCGCTCTCAAACGGCGAGCTTCTTTCGCTTGCAATGACTCTTTCGGGCAGCCCGCGGCTCATACAGACCCGCGTGCCGTCTGATGAATATATAATAGACGATGATTTTCGCGCGACAGGCGCATCGACCGTTTATTATAATTACGGATATGCGGCGAAAATTGTTCACGCGTTTTTGTATGACGGCATAGCACCTGAGGATTATATGCTGATAAACGGTGTTGACAAAACTCCCTGGTACGGGAAAGACTAAAAAATTATCACTCTTACGGACGGTGAAAAAATATGCGAATAGTTGTAAAAATAGGTACGTCCACGCTAACGCATTCGACAGGAAATCTTAATATTCGCCACGTCGAGGACCTGTGCAAGGTAATAAGCGACTTAAAAAATGCGGGGCACGAAATAATATTGGTTTCGTCGGGCGCTATCGGAATGGGTGTAGGCAAACTCTCCCTTCGTGAAAGGCCGCAGGATATGGCCGGCAAGCAGGCTGCTGCCGCCGTAGGACAGTGCGAGCTGATGTATACATATGATAAGCTGTTTTCAGAGTACGGCCATATAGTAGGACAGATACTTATCACGGGCGAGGACCTACAAAACGAAGAACGCCATCAAAACTTTAACAACACGGTGAACCGCCTGCTTTCTATGGGCGCGTTGCCGATAATAAACGAGAACGACACCGTTTCCACAAAGGAAATCTCGGTGGGGGATAACGATACGCTTGGCGCTATTGTGGCGGTAAGCACGCAGGCAGATTTGCTTATTATTCTCTCGGATATCGAAGGGCTTTACACAGCCGATCCGCACAAATGTCCGGATGCCCGCCTAATACCCGACGTGTACGAGGTTACCGAAGAAATGAAAAGTGCCGCCGGCGGCGCAGGAAGCAGCCTTGGAACGGGCGGTATGCTTACCAAACTTTCGGCAGCCGCAATTTGTATGGACAACGGAACCGATATGGTCATTTCGCTGGGCTCCGACCCGTATGCACTTTACGACATTGCCGAGGGAAAACCCGTCGGCACCAAATTCCATAAGAAGGGGTAAACTATGACGGTAAACGAGCTGCTTGACCGCGCAGCCGCCCACAAGGCAACGCTCGCTGCGGCAACCAACGAACAAAAGAACTCTGCGCTTATAAAAATGGCGGAATCACTTCGCGCTCATACTGACAGTATTCTTTCGGCAAACGGTAAAGATTTGGAAAACGCCGATGGAAAAATATCTGAGGTTATGAAGGACCGTCTTCGTCTGACAAAAGAGCGTATTCATAATATGGCAGATGCGATAATTGACGTGACCCGTCTGCCCGATCCGGTTGGCATTACGCTTGATACAAATACCTGCCAAAACGGACTGAAAATTAAAAAGGTGTCTGTGCCTGTGGGACTGCTTGCAATGATTTTTGAAAGCAGACCTAACGTAACCTCCGACGCGGCTGCACTCGCCCTTAAAAGCGGCAACGTGTGTGTTCTGCGCGGCGGTAAGGAAGCTATAAATTCAAATATGGCTATAGCAGAAGCCCTAAGACAGGGTGTTGCTGCTGCCGGCCTTCCGGAAGACGCGGTATGCCTCGTGAGTGATACCTCGCGTGACAGCGCAACCGCACTTATGACGGCTGTCGGCAAGGTAGATATGCTTATTCCTCGCGGCGGCGCGGGACTTATTCGTTCTTGCGTTGAAAACGCAAAGGTGCCCTGTATTGAAACCGGTACCGGAATATGCCACATCTACGTAGACGAATATGCCGATCTGGATATGGCGCTATCGATTGTAAACAATGCAAAAACCAGCCGACCGTCGGTTTGCAACGCGGCAGAGGTGCTGCTTTGTCACAGCGCGGTTGCTGAAGAATTTTTGCCCAAGCTTCGTACCGTACTTGTAGACGAGCGAAAGGCAAATTTCCTACAGGAAACCGATCTTCGTCTTTGTCCGCGTGCACAAAAAATAATTGATGGCACGCCGGCGGGCGAGCAGGATTTTGATACGGAATTTTTAGACTATATTTTAGCAATAAAGGTTGTTGACAGCGTGGATGAGGCTATCTCACACATTGCAACACACTCAACCGGACACAGCGAAAGCATAATAACCGAAAACAAGGAAAACAGCGACCGCTTTACGCTTATGGTAGACAGCGCGGCGGTTTACGTCAATGCTTCCACCCGTTTTACCGACGGCGGCGAGTTTGGCCTTGGCTGTGAAATGGGTATTTCAACGCAAAAGCTTCACGCGCGAGGACCTATGGGACTTCGCGAGCTGACTTCTTATAAGTACATAATTTGCGGAAACGGACAAATCAGGTAGGTGTTAAAATGATAAAAATTGGTTTTATCGGCTGCGGCAATATGGGCGGCGCGTTGGCGTCGGCGGTTGCAAAGGCGGAGGACGTAGCACTTTTCTTGGCCGATTATGATAACGAAAAAGCCTATGAAAAGGCACAGCTTATCGGCGCTGTTTTAAGCGATAACAATGCTATCGCGGCAGAGTGCGATTATATATTCTTAGGCGTAAAGCCGCAGATGCTTCGCTTGGTGCTTTCGGGTATTGCGCCCGTGTTGGCCGAAAGGAAAAATCAGTTTACACTGGTTTCAATGGCAGCGGGAGTTACCACCGATGCTATCTGCGAGATGGCGGGCGGAGAATATCCCACAATACGTATAATGCCTAACACCCCCGTAGCGGTGGGTGAAGGAATGGTGCTTTACTGTGCTAAGAATACCGACGAAAACACAAGAGAATGCTTCTTAGAGTTTATGGCAGGCGCGGGCGAGGTTGATGCAATCCCCGAAAAGCTTATAGACGCCGCCAGCGCTGTTTCAGGTTGTGGACCTGCATTTGTTTATATGTTTATAGAGGCCTTGGCCGACGGTGGCGTAAAGTGCGGTCTTCCGCGCGATAAGGCGGTAAAATACGCCGCCCAGACCGTTTTGGGTTCGGGCAAATATCTGGCCTTAAGCGGTGCCCATCCGGGCGAGCTTAAGGATGCGGTTTGCAGTCCCGGAGGCAGCACCATAGCGGGTGTGGCCGCGCTAGAGGATGCCGCTTTCAGAAGCGGTGTTATAACTGCGGTTGAAAAAGCGTACGGACGCACAAAGGAACTCGGAAAACAATAATAAAAACGGACGGTTTTACCGTCCGTTTTTTATTTGCTTTCAAAAATTTTTATCATTCCCATAAAGGTGCTTTTTTCTACCGCGCTGTCGTCGGCGACTATAACTTCTCCGTCGTACACTTTATGAAGAATTACTGCCGTTGCCTCGCGCAGCTGCTTCTTTCCGGCCAGCACAACGCGTTTAGATTCGGAGCTTAATATTTTTTTAATTTCGCCCTGCAAAACAGCGCCGATAAAGAAGGAATAAATTTCGCTTTCGCTGCTGCCCATTAGGTTTTTGAGTATGCGCACCTTAAAAAGCGATTCGTTGATTCCGTTTTGCTCACAGTAGCGGTAACCCGACAGCAGATAATCTTTGTCGGTCGTGCCCGACTGCAAGTTTACCGCGTCGCGCAGAATAGTGTGTCCGGACAATGCGGCTATCATTTCGCCCGAAAGCAGGGTACAAAAACCGCTTATGCGTCCGTCCTTGTTTATGTGAATTATCTTGGAATGTGAGCCCGGAAGCACGTATACCGTGTCGGCGGGGGAGTTTTCGGCTATTCCGTAAACCTCACACTCTTCGCCGCGCATCATATCGGTTTCTTGCAGCGTGCCAACGGTTTTTACACCGGGTATAAAGCAAAAAGGAATATCGGAAACATCGGGTAACACTACCTTCTTTATTCCTTTTTTGAGTTCTTTTATTCCTGCCGGTGCCTCTATGTGGTCCAGCTTATAAAGACCGAGGTCGGAGGTTATCATTCCCGCGGCTAAAATACACTCAATATTACCTTCGTACTGCGAGGTAATTTCTTTTATGCCGTCGCGTATTGAGGAAACGTAAAGCTCACGGTTTTGGGCGCTTTTGCCCGCGCCTACCGGTATTTTTATTATCTTTTTAACTGCTTGGCCGCAAACAAGTCCTATTCGGGTATTGGTTGTGCCGCCGTCTATGACGATATAGTTTTTCATATTTTATTCACCGTGTACTGCAGAAACGTATTTTTTGGCAAGTGCGGTAATTTCCGCAAAGTTTCCTGCGTCTACCTGCTTTTTAGATACGATATTGCCGCCTATGCCAAAGCCGCTGACTCCCACCGAAAGGTAGTCCTTTATGTTGTCGGTGTTAATTCCGCCGACAGCCAGATATTTTACGTTGCAAAGGGGCGCGCGCACAGCCTTTATGTATTCCGGTCCTAAATTAACGGCAGGGAAGATTTTTATATAATCAGCGCCGGCGAGGTGACATTGTTTAATCTCGCTGGGTGTGACTGCGCCCGGCATAGAAATAAGGCCGAGTTCTTTTGTCTTTTTTATAACGGCACAGTCGGTATCGGGCGAGATTATAAATTTACCGCCGGCCTTTGCCGTCAGTTCTACCTGACGTTCATTAAGCACCGTTCCCGCGCCTATATACATTTTGCCGCTTAAATTCTTTGCCAGCATTTCAATGTTTTTGGCGGTCTGCTCGTCGCTTACCTTTCCGTCGGCGCTATAGGTTATTTCAAGAAGACGTATTCCGCCTTCGTACATAGCTTCTGCCAACGGTAAAAGCTTGTCGCTGTCTATTCCGCGTACTATAACAATAATTTTTTCGCTTTCAATTACGTTCTTAATATTCTCCATATTTTCCTCCGTTTAGTTTGTATAGTATAGCGTGACAGCCTTCCTCAATATCGCGGTAGGCGGTAGAAAAATCTCCGCTGTACCAGGGATCGGCAACGCTGCCGCCGCGCTCTGTCCAATCGAGCAGTTTAGAAATTTTTTCACTCTCACCTAAAATTCTTTTGGCGTTTCTTAGGTTGTTGTCGTCCATACAAATAAAGTAGTCGTATTTTTCAAGGTCGCCTTTTGTAAGCTGAACCGCACGTTTACCGTCGCAGGAAATGCCGTGTTTTTTAAGCTCTGCCCGTGCGGGCGGATAAACGGGGTTCCCGATACCACAGCATATTTCCTCGGTGCTGGTAGCGGAAGAACTAACCAAGAAGCGGTCTTCTATGCCTGCGTCGGATATTAACTTTTTAAAAACAAACTCAGCCATAGGGCTGCGGCAAATATTGCCGTGGCAAACGAACATTATTTTTATCATTATTAAACTCCCAATTAAAATACGGCTTACAAAACAAGTATATCATAGGTTCTGGAATATTTCATCATATTTTTTAACATCCGAAGGCCACGAAAAAACCTCCTGTGTTTTGCAGGAGGTTTTAAAATTTCACGGTCTATTTTTTAAAAGATTCAATATCTCCGTTTGCGGGGCCGTCAAGCACCTTTCCGTCTGCCGTAAAACGCGAACCGTGGCAGGGACAGTCCCAGCTGTGCTCGGCGCCGTTCCATTTAAGCGCACATCTAAGATGAGGGCAACGCTTCGCCCTCGGCGCTAAAAGCCCTACGGTTGACTCAAGCCCGTTTATTATGAGTTGGGGTTTAATTATACTGCGCGAGGGGCTGAAAATATCCGCAAAGTCGTTTTGACGCCCCTGCACCTTGTCGCAAAGCAACATAGCCGCGACCATCGCCGACGTCATTCCCCACTTGTTAAATCCGCTGGCTACCAAAAGGCCGTTTGTACGGGACGAATATTCGCCTATATAGGGTATGCCGTCAAGACTTTCACAGTCCTGCGCCGCCCACTGACAGACTATGTCGGCGCCGCGATAATTATCCTTTGCAAATTTGCGGAGTTCTAAAAAGTTCCCGCCCGATTTCCCGGTTCTGTGACCGCCGCCGCCCAAAAGCAGCATACCGTTGTGCGAGCGAAAGGAAAGCCCCTTTAAATCGTTATCGACGTACATTCCGGTCAGCGTTGGCGCATTTTTAAGCGCTATTACGTATGAACGGTGTTGGTAAAGCTTTAAAAAGTAAGAGCCGTGCTTATTTATAAATGGGAAATGGGTGGCAACTATTATTGTTTTCGCCTTGATTTCGCCATACTGCGTGTGGGCAACGCCGTCGGCCGTTTCGGTTACGTGTGTGTTTTCGTATATGTTAAGACGTGCAGCGAGCGGCAGAAAAAATTTAAGCGGATGAAACTGCGCCTGATTTTCAAAGCATACGGCCCCTGCGGGGGTGACCGGAAGGGGGATATCCTTTGTAAATCGTGCATTAGCACCTATTTTCGAAAGGGCTGAAATCTCCTTTTCCAGTAGTCTGGGGTCATCCGTATAAACAAAGTTGTCGCGGTTTTCAAAATCGCACTCGGCGGAGGGACACAGCTTTTTGTATTCATTAAGGGCAAGCGTGTTAGCGTGCAGATATTTTTCTGCAACCTCGCTGCCCGATTTTATGAGCTTATGATATATAAGACTGTGCTGTGCCGTAATTTTGGCGGTAGTGTTTCCGCTCACACCGCCGAAAATGCGGTCTTTTTCCACCAGTATATAAGGCACTCCCTGCTTGTGGAGCATATATGCGGTAAGCACCCCTGTAATACCGCCGCCTATTATAAGCACCTCGGTTTTTGCGTTCCCTTTAAGAGTGGGAAAACCGGGGCGTGACACGCCGTCCCACCAAATCGATTTGTGCATTTTATCGCCGCCCTTTCGCTATTACCTTTCCTCAAAACGGCTTTTTTATGCTTTCGGAGACTGTTGCATAAAAGTTTCGTATTGACAAAATTTTAATATCCTCTAGGGTGAAAGGTGGACCGTTCAAAAGGAGGAAAAAGTTTGAAAAACAGAATTATTAAATTTTCGGTTGACAGGCAGCGCCTATCGGCGTTCGAGGTTTCGGTGGGTGCCGGCAGCCGAAATTATCTATCGGCCTGGTTTACCTTTGATAAAACCTGGGACGGCGTCGAAAAAACCGCAGTGTTTTCGCAGGGTGAAAACGTATATAATATGCTGCTTATAGACGATATGTGCCGCATACCTGCCGAGGTAATAACGGGGGACGGATTTTACGTTTCGGTTTTCGGCGGCGACCTTATAACTGCCGACAAAATTAAAATTGCCGTAACTCCGTCTGGCTTTTTGGAGGGCGTTTCGCCGCCCGTGCCAACGCCTAGCATTTATGACCAAATGCTGAATTTGGTAGCGTCCGAAGCTGCAGTAGCTGCGGGCTCTGCCGATGAGGCGGCACAGTCTGCCCAGTCGGCCAAGCAGTCGGCCGAGGATGCCGGTAACGCGTCAAAGTCGGCTGTGGAATCGGCGCAGAAACTCGATGAAGCTGCAGGTGCGGTAGA
>JAZUOJ010000029.1:0-23534 GCA_045604625.1 Acutalibacteraceae bacterium
TGTACTAAGCGGTCATACCCACAGAAACGCAGAAATACTTGGTCTTGACGAACAGGACCAGCTTATTACCGGCGTTGATACCATTCGTGAAATCACGGTGGTTTAACTTTAATTATAGTGATAATAAAACTCCTCACAATATGGTGAGGAGTTTTTTGCTGCAATATTGAATTTACCTGAGAACGGCAATTTTTAGTTATCTTTATTTGAAATCTGTATAAATTTTGTTTGCGGGTAACACTTTTTAACGCTGTTATCAACGCTACCGTAGCTTCTATTGACAAGCATTTGGTTTTCGAGCAAATAAAGGTCCCGGTTTATTGTTGCCGTACTGTAATCAAGATTATATGTAAGATGCTTGCTCCGAATATCTTTTGACCGAAATGTATAACTATGAAACTACCGGCAAAAGACCAAAGTATATAATTGATTGAAACGCTTCGTAGCGCTTTGATTACAATAAAACCATCCCTTGCGGATGGTTTTTGTTATTGACAAAATCAATACTTCGTGATACGATGTATTATGTGATGGGAGGTATTATATGGATATTCAGTTGAAACGAGGTCTTTTGGACGTATGCGTGTTAGCTGCGATTAAAAATGAAGATTCATACGGATATAAGATTATTAAGGATGTGAAGCCGTATATTGAGCTTTCGGAATCGACCTTATATACCATTTTAAAACGATTGGAAACTGCAAATATGCTTACCGTTCGAACGGCAGAGTACGGCGGCAGACTTAGAAAGTATTATCATATTACGGGCGAGGGGCTTAAGCGAATTGAGGAGTTTAAGTCCGAATGGAAGGAAATTCTGTCCATATATCGTTTTGTAACCAAGGAGGATGAGAAAGATGAATAAACAAGAGTTTCTTACAAAGCTTAGAAAGGGCCTTTACGGCTTACCGTACGGCGATATAGAAGAACGGATATCGTTTTATAGCGAGATGATTGATGACAGAATAGAGGACGGTATTTCGGAGGAGCAGGCTGTTTGCGAGATAGGTAACGTAGAGGAAATTATATCGCAAATTGTAGCCGATACCCCATTTACCCAAATAGTAAAAGAAAGAATAAAGCCAAAGCGCAGACTGAGCGCCTGGGAGATTATATTTTTAGTGCTCGGCTCGCCGATATGGCTTTCACTTCTCATTGCCTTGTTTGCCGTAATTTTCTCTGTCTATATTTCGTTATGGTCGGTTATTGTTTCTTTGTGGGCTGCCTTTGTTTCGGTTGTCGGCTGCGCTGTTGGCGGTATTATTGCAGGAATCCTTTTCACCTGTAGCGGCAGCACACATGCGGGAATTGCTATGCTGGGTGCAGGAATGGTTTGCGCAGGTTTTTCTGTTTTTGCGTTTTTCGGATGCCGTGCGGCAACAAAAGGTATTTTGCTGATTACAAAGAAACTCGCAGTATGGATAAAAAACTGCTTTATTAAAAAGGAGGATGCCTAATGAATAACCGGGCAAAAGCGTGGCTTGTTTTCGGGGTTTTGCTTATCGTTATCGGTCTAATATTGTTTGCGGCGGCAATGGCAAAGCACGACTGGGATTTTACCAAGTTAAGCACCGTAAAGTACGAGACTAATACCTATGAGATAAACCAAGATTTTAACGATATATCTATAAAAACAGATACCGCGGATATTTACTTTGCCGCCTCGCAAGACGGGGTGTGCAGGGTGGTCTGTTACGAAGAGGAAAACAGTAAACATTCTGCGGTTGCAGGTGGCGGCACACTCGCTATTGACGTGGTTAACGAAAGAAAATGGTATGAAAACGTCGGTATCTCGGTGGGTAGCCCAAAGATAACCGTTTATCTTCCCAAGGCCGGATATAACACGCTATTAATAAAGGAAAGCACCGGCGATATTGAAATACCGAAGATTTTTGAGTTTAACAGCGTTAATATTACGACAAGCACCGGTGATGTAAACTGTTTATCCTCTGTTTTAGAAACGGCTAAAATAAAGTCCGACACAGGGAATGTATGTGTTCAAAATCTGTCTTCGGGTGCACTTGATATTTTGACTTCAACGGGCGGAATTACCGTATCTGACGTAACCTGCGGTGGAGATATTAAAATCGGCGTTTCGACCGGAAGGGTGAATATGACCGATGTAGAGTGTCAAAACCTTATATCCGACGGAAGCACGGGAGATATATATTTAAACAGTGTGGTTGCTAAAGATAGGTTTTATATTGAAAGAAGCACAGGTGACGTGAGGTTTGATACTTCCGATGCTAATGAGATTTTAATAGAAACCGATACGGGTGACGTTAGCGGCAGCCTGCTTACCCAAAAGATATTTATAACGCAAACCGATACGGGGAATGTCGATGTACCTCATTCGTTAGGCGGAGGCAAATGCGAAATCACGACCGACACGGGCGACATTTCTTTAGACGTACTGAACTAGTTTAAATAAAAACCAAAAAACTCTAACACCTTTTGGGTGTTAGAGTTTTTTATTGTGTAATTTCTCACGTGCGATAAATACAGAAAGTAAAGGCATAATAATTGTGTTAAAACTAATTTTAGGAAAGGACAGCAAAATGTGCACAGCAATAACCTATAAAACAGGGGACCACTATTTCGGCCGAACGCTTGACCTTGAACACTGCTTTAGCGAAACCGTTACGGTTACTCCGCGTAACTTCAACTTTGGTTTTCGCGAGGCAGGCGATATAGGCGACCACTATTCAATTATCGGAATGGCTACCGTCCAGGACGGATATCCCCTCTATTACGATGCCGCAAACGAGTGCGGGCTAGCCGTAGCAGGGCTTAATTTTCCGGGAAATGCGCATTATTTTCCTCGAGAATACGGAAAAGACAACGTAGCCCCCTTCGAATTTATACCTTTTGTGCTTTCGCGGTGCAAAAACATCCAAGAGGCGCGTATCCTTCTATCTAAAATAAATCTGTGTAGCATTGATTTTAGCGGTGAATTACCACTCTCACCGCTTCATTGGATAATATCCGACCGAGAGGGGGCGCTTACCGTTGAGAGCGTAAAGGACGGGCTTAAAATCTATGAAAACCCCGTAGGTGTGCTTACAAACAACCCCGAGTTTGGTTACCATATGACGCATCTTTGCGATTTTATGAATCTAACCTGTCTGCCCCCGGAAAACCGCTTTGGAAACATTACGCTTTTACCGTACAGCAAGGGGATGGGAGCTATGGGACTACCCGGTGACCTGTCTTCGGCATCGCGTTTTGTGCGGGCAGCATTTATAAAATTAAATTCGGTTTGCGGCAAGGCAGAGAGCGAGAGCATAAGCCAGTTTTTTCATATTTTGGGCTCTGTAGAGCAGCAACGGGGCTGTGCTCGTTCGGGGGACGGCGAGTGCAATATTACACAATACACCTCGTGCATAAATACCGATAAGGGCATTTATTATTACACCACGTATGAAAACAGCTGTATATCTGCGGTAGATATGTATAACTGCGACCTTTGTGGCTCAAGACTTTATAATTTTCCGCTTGCCAAAGCGCAGATAATCAATAGGCAGAACTAGGTCGCGCACCTTGAAAAGCACCTTTGTTTATGCTATACTTTACTTGAAAAAAGAGAGAATAAGCGTACGGAGGGTGTCTTTATGAAGACAAAAACCGGTAGGGTTTTAATTATAGCTGCGGCTGTTTTATTGGTGGCTTTGATAGGTGCCTTGTTCATTCCTATAAACAATTCAGGTGACGGCGCACTTATGACCATTGCCTGCTTTAGTGACCCCCACCACGAATACGGGGTTGAGCAGACCGAGAAAAAGGTTCGCGCTTCGACCGAAAAGGCAGTAAGTTATGTAAAAGAACTTACCGGCGGTGTAGATTTGGTTATGGTCGGCGGCGATATTGCCGGCCGAAACGGTGAGTGGAACGATGACAATATAAAGGAAATGATGAATGCGTCATTTGATGTTTTTAAATCTGCAAGCACCGACGGAAAGGTGTTGCTTGTCACCGGAAACCACGACCCCGAACCCACCGTTCACGGCGGGGTAACCACCATAAACTCAAACGACTATTCTCAATGTATAAAGGCGGGGCTTGGCGATTTCACAGCCGCGTATTATACGAGTGACCTTGATAACGAGTTTGCCGGCCCGTTCGAGGAGTTGCTTTGCTACCGCTATAAGATAAACGGAATAAATTTTATAGGTCTTAATACACCCTATGGCGACCGCCGAGAGGCAAAGCAGGTGGGCCATAACGGTCTTTATTATGAGCAGGTGGAATGGCTGCAAAAACAGCTTGAGGCTATCGGCAAGGACGAAACCGTATTTGTGCTTTGCCACTATCCTGTTGATAATATTTCTACCGTGTACGTTGCTACCGAAAAGGTAGACTCGGAAGAATACAACGCCTCCCGAGAGCTGATGACTCAGCTCGTTTCGGAATACGACAATATGATATATTGCTATGGTCACGTTCACACAGAAAAGCACGAAGCGTTTTTTGAGTCGGGCGAGATAATAGGCACGTTTTCGGAAAACGGTGCTATAGCCTGTCATATGGGTTCACTTGGATATTATAACGACCATTTCGGCGGGCCGCTGGCATTTGAGGACCCGACTGTTGTTCAGGTTACAATGATTTATATCTATGCTGACCGCATAGTTTTTGAGGTGCATAACACGGGCGATAGCGAAGCCTACGGCGGCGAATATACGCTAAAGCCTTACGTGGTAATGCGTGATATGAGCGCGGCTCAAAAAAAGACAAATCTATTTTCGCTATTATTTAAATAATTGTTCTTCGGTGTGAGGAGATTTATATGAACAAGGTTTTTTTAAAGGACTGCGGAATTAGTCCTAATACGGATATTACACTGGCACTTTACGAGCTGTTTTTAAAGCACAGGGAAAACACCGAGTTTGTGTTTGAGGACGCCGAATATTTTTTCTCCCCAAAAGAGCAGATGCGCGCTGATTACCGCATATCAAATTCGGACGTTTTGCCCTACCGCGTGCTGGGACTTTGGATGAAAAATATGAAAAACTGCGTCCTTTCCGGAAACGGCGCAAGGCTCTTTTTCGCGGGACATATGCAGCCCATTACAATGGATCATTGTGAAAACATAAAAATAGAAAATCTGATTATCGACTGGAAAAAACCGCTGGTTGCCGAGGGCGTGGTTGTAGGCTTCGGCGACTGCTATACCGACCTTTACATAAATCCCGTCGCGTTTCCGCACCGCTTGACCGAAAACTGGTTAGAGTTTGACGTTGGAGCCGACGAATGGTATCCGCTATGCAGGGTAAGTCCTATCCAGTTTGACCATAATAACCGTTGCGTTACGCGCGCCTCGGGGGACAATTTCTGGGTAAATGAAATCGAGGCGCTGGGTAA
Source organism: Acutalibacteraceae bacterium (assembly GCA_045604625.1). GTDB lineage: Bacteria > Bacillota > Clostridia > Oscillospirales > Acutalibacteraceae > SIG589. Next base: position 5,362 of record JAZUOJ010000029.1, read on the forward strand.
TAGCGTATACAGAATGCACACACACCAATCGGTTAGCGTGGGCATAGGCAATATTTTTGTTCTGCGACACAATTACAGAAGACACGCGGGCGTATTTTGCGAAAAAAGCAAAAACATAACGCTTGCGGATATAACGGTTTATTCCTGCGGCGGACTTGGCTGTCTGGCGCAGTTCTGTGAAAACCTGACATACCGCAGGGTGCACTTTGTACCCAACACCGAGGCGGGACGAAAAATTTCCAACGGTCGCGACGACGGTATGCACCTCACCTGCAACAGCGGCAATATTTGTATTACCGAATGTACGTTTTTAGGATTGATGGATGACCCGATAAACGTTCACGGCTGTTGTGTGACGGCTGACGAGGTGGTGGATGAACGGACGCTTCGTTGCCGATACCGCGAAAAACAGGCGCAAGGTTTTTACTACTGGGCTGAGGCAGGGGACACGCTCTCGTTTATTGAGCGAGGCAGTATGGCTTCATTTGCTACGGCTATGGTAAAAGAATATAACCTCGAAACGCTGGACACGTTTACCGTTTCATTTGCCGAGCCGCTATCTGTAGAGATTATAGACCTTGTAAACAAGGGCGATAGTGTCGCGCTCGATAACCTAACACATACTGCTGCGTTCGAGTGCACAAACAACCGTTTCGGCAGCTGCCGTGCGCGGGGAATTCTTGTTTCAACACCAAAGCCCGTAAAAATAAGCAACAATTATTTTGCATCGTCGGGCTCTGCAATACTGGTTGCGGGTGATTCGAACGGTTGGTTTGAATCGGGCGAATGCCACGACGTAGAAATAAGCGGCAACGTGTTTACCGATAATTGCCTTTCCTCAATGTATCAGTTCTGCGACGGAGTAATAAGCATTTGTCCTGTTGTTCCCAAACCCGAAATGGACAAACCCTTTCACAAGAACATCTATATTCACGATAATGTTTTCGACACACCGGGTACCCCTGTTTTATACGGTTTTTCCTGCCGCGACCTTCGCTTTGTAAACAACCGTATATTCAGCAGCCCCGCCGCCCCCAAATGGCATCCGGGGGAGAGTATGATAAAGCTTGAATTTTGCAAAGACGCCGATCTTCGCGATAATAAGTGGATAGGACGTTTCGATATCAAGGACTCGGTATCTTCGCAAAACTGCGAAGGCGTAACACCCTAAAAAGATTGACAAACACCTGAAAATAATTTAAAATTTATATAGCGAAAGCTAATAATTTTAAAGGAGAAAAAACTTATGAAAACTGCGGCTAAGGTATTTATCATTTTAAGCATGATTGCTGGCTTCTGGACGATTCTTCCCCTTATTTTCGGCGGTATAGCTTTGAGTAAGATGAAGAAAAATGAATTAACCACAGGATGGAAGGTTTGTGTTCTTCTGTTTGTAAATCTTATTGCCGGAATACTGCTGCTCTGCATGCCCGATGAAGAGGTTGCTGCCGTAGCAGAATAATTGTTACATATAAAAACAGGGGAGTGTGTTCACTCCTCTGTTTTTTGTTATACAAATATGTCAAATTTTCCGACTTGTATATGAAGGAGAATTAGTTTAAAATAAAACTGCGAGGTGAGCCTATGACACAAAATAGACACGTGCCTGCAGACAGGGTGCTTGAAAAACTTGACGAATTTCTCGGAAAGAATGATTATACCGCAGCAAAGGGGCATTTGCTTTACTGGCTGGAAGAAGCAAAGTTGGCAGATGACAAAAAAAGCGTTCTTCTCTTTAGTAACGAGCTTATGGGACTTTGCCGCAAATTATCACAAAGGGAAGAGGCGCTCGCCTTTGCGGCAGATGCGCTCCGATTGATAGGCAAAATGAATATAGAAGAAAACGTAGGCGCGGCTACAACATATTTAAACTGCGCTACGGTGTATAAGGCATTCTCGATGGCAGAAAAGGCTATCCCGCTATTTGAAAAGGCTCAAAAAATCTACGAACAAAACCTTTCTCCCTCTGACGACAGACTTGCGGGATTATATAACAATATGGCTTTGGCGTTTGTAGATTTAAAACGTTTTGATGAGGCAGACGCCCTTTACAAAATGGCGATTTCGGTTTTAAACGGTGCGGACGGCAAAGAGCCCGAGCAGGCAATAACATACCTTAATATGGCGTCGGCCGCAGAGGCAGAACACGGCTTGGAATCTGCCGAAAATATAATCACTTCTCACGTACAAAAGGCTATGGAGCTGCTTGATAAAGGTAAAAACCGTGACGACGGCAACTATGCTTTTGTTTGCGAAAAATGTGCTACGGTTTTTGGGTACTACGGATATTTCCATTACGAAAATCAGTTAAAAGAGCGTTATAGGAGGATTTATGAAAGGACTTGAACTGTCAAAAAGGTATTTTGAAGAAGTCGGCACACCTATGCTTAAAGAGCAGTTTTCTTCGGTTTTACCCTTTTTGGCTGTGGGACTTGTCGGTAGCGGCTCGGAGTGTTATGGGTATGATGATGACGTTTCGCACGACCACGATTTCGGTCCGGCGTTTTGCATCTTTATTCCCGACGAAGATGTAATTGACAGTAAAACCGCCTTTTTGCTCGAACGTGCGTATACACAGTTGCCAAGGGAGTTTTTAGGCTTTATTAGAAGCACCGTAAACCCCGTAGGCGGAAATCGGCACGGGGTTATACGAATGGGCGATTTTTTCGAATCTAAAACGGGCAGACGCGACGGACGGCTTTCGCTTTCCGATTGGTTTACGGTACCCGAATACTCGCTTTGCGAGGCTGTAAACGGTGCTGTTTTTTTGGACAACTACGGCAAATTTACCGATATTAGAAACAAGCTTTGCTATTACCCCGAGGACGTACGGCTTAAAAAGCTTGCGGGGCATCTGCTTTTGATGGGGCAGTCGGGACAGTATAATTACGAAAGATGCCTCTCACGCGGTGAAACTGCAGCGGCGCAACTGGCCGTAACCGAGTTTGTAAAGAGTGCGTTAAACGTTATTTTCCTACTCAATAGAAGGTATATGCCATATTATAAATGGAGCTTTCGTACACTAAGGGAACTGCCGCTGCTTAGCAATCTCGGAGAATTGCTTGAATACTTGATTTCAAGCGGAAACGGCGAAGACGATGCAAAAAAGAAAAAAGAAATTATAGAAAGCATTTGTGTGAGTATCGCCGATGAACTAAAGACGCAAGATCTTACCTGTCTTATTGATGGAGAAATGGAAAGACAGGCATATACAGTAAACGATACCATAAAGGATAATCAAATTCGGAACATGCATATACTCTGTGCAGTATAAAAAAACAAAACCGAGGTGAATTTCACCTCGGTTCGTTTTATCTTTTAGCGAACTATTTATTAACAATAAAGCTCTTATCAAACAGCAGACCCTTACTTGCGCTCGGGCAGAGATAGCGGTCTATCGCTATTTCCTCTGCTGTTCTGGCGCCCTCTAACAGGCTGACTGAATAAATAGTACCTGCGAAATACTGCGGGGTTCCGCTTCGGTTGTCGGTGCCTACCTTTAGACCGGTTATTCCCTCGGGGAGTTCTGCCGTTAAGGCGGCGGCTTCGCGTGCTTCACCGTTTATGTAAAGTGTAGCTTGCTTTCCGTCAACGGTAAGTGCAATATGCTGCGGGGAAGCAGAACGAATGTCTGTTTTGAAGATATAGCTGTATGCAGTCGTGCCTATGCAGTAGTAAAGACGCGGTCTGCCGTTAGTATATATCTCAAAATTGAGCTGCTTTATACTGCGGCCGTCGTAGTTGCCTACAATGATACCTGCACGCTGGGTGTAGCTCTTGTCAAGCTGTATAACCGCTTCAATGGTGTGCGGTGTAGTGGCAACACTACTGTCGACAGCGAAGCCCGTTCCTTCCTTCATGGGATTAAGGCCTTCAATGTTTTCCCAAAGTCTGTGTTGTGTAACCTGGGTAACGGTGGGAACCTTGGTGTATTCGAGCTTCTTTCCGCAAACGGTACATTCGGTGTGACGGAGTCCCGCCGAAGAATCGGTTAACGGGGTATCAACTATTACATCGCTCGGTGTGTGACCGTTTTGTGCGCAAACGTCTGATGCAAACACAACGCTGTAAAGCAGTGATTCATCAGCAGTGTCAACCATAATAGCATCACCCATTATTTGTGCATCGGTACGGGCTGTGCTGAACAGATTTACTGAATAAATCTTTCCGTTGAAGTATTGCTGGTTGCCCGAGCGATTGTCGCCGCCGATTTTAAAGTTTTCGGTAATAGTCGGGATTTTGAAGGGTAACGACTTTTGTTCTACCGGTTGTCCGTTTACGTAGAGTGTTGCAGTAAGGTCGTTAACCGTTACCGCCAGGTGAACTGCGTTTTCGGAACGAATGTCGGTATCGAAATCGCAGTACACGCGAACTCCGATCTTGGAGGTGTAGAACAAGCGCGGTCTGCCCTCTGTGCAAATTTCAAAATTCAGCATCTCGTGAAGCTTGGCGTCGTAGTTTCCGAAGATAATGCCTGCACGTCCGTCGAAATCTTTACTGAGCTGTACCGTTGCCTCCATTGTAAGCGGGGTAGAGTCAAGGTTTTCCTCAAGTATGAAGGGTGTTTGCGCGGTAAAGGTTTCGCCCTGTGGTAGTACATCGGGGGCGGGAGCCTCGGTTGCTGCACCAAGGATATTGGTGTAAAGCAGTGCATCATCATTGGTGTCTACGGAATTTGCGTCTGCCTTTATTTCCTCGGCTGTGCGCACGTCGCTGAACAGATTTACGCTGTATATAGCACCCTTGAAGTACTGTACGTTACCTTCACGGTTATCACCGCCGATTTTAAAGCCTTCGGTCTGTTCACCGGGAGAAACCGTAAGAGTTTTTGATTCGGCAAATTCACCGTTTAGATATAGCGAAGCTGTTAGTCCGTCGATTGTTACTGCGATGTGTACGGGGTCTACACCGCGTATGTCTGTATTAAATGTGCAATCAATGAGTTTTCTGCTGTTTTGCGGGGTGTAGAAAAGTCTTACGCGTCCGGCAGTATGAATTTCAAGACTTATACATTCGGAATACAGTTCTTTAAAGTTGCCTACGATAACGCCTGCACGGGCTGCCTGGTCAGTACTTAATTGAACGGTTGCTTCAATCGTATGCGGTGTGGCAGAAAGCTGTGGTATATCAACAGCACTGCTTTCACTAAAGCTAACACCGTATGCAGGAGCTATAAATGTCTTTTCCTTGTTTTCTGCAAAGAATTTTGAATAAATAAGGTCGCCGTTTTGATTGGTTGCTTGTACCATATCATTCTTTATCTGCTCTGCTGAACGTGTGCTGCTGAACAGATTTACGGAATAGATACGTCCCTTGAAATATTGAGTGTTGTCAAGGCGGTAATCTCCACCGATTCTAAGCCCGTCTTGTACGGTAGGTATAGGCAGTGAAAGGGTTACGTTTTCGACAAACTCAGAGTTTAGATACAGTCGGGCCATATTGGTTTCGTCAACCGTCAGCGCAATGTGAACGGCACGGTCGGAACGTATATCAGCCGAGAAAACATGCGAGGTGATTTTTCCGTTATTTATGATATAAAGTCTAAGCTTGCCGTTGTTATACGCCTCTAAACTTATAAGATTTCTAGAGGTTTCGCTGTAGTTGCCTACGATAACTCCGCCGCGTCCGGTTAACGACTTGTCAAGCTGTACGGTGGCCTCTATTGTAAGCGGGTTAGAGGAAAGTTTGCCCGTTGCAATATTTGTATCAGCTGTAAACTCCATACCGGAGGGCAGAACGGTCTGCAAGGGTGCATTTAGCACTGTGCCGGTGAAGGTACGGTTGAAAAGCAGTCCCTCGGTATCGGCGCTGACATAAAGCATATCCGCGCTGATTTCTTCTGCCGTTCTTATATCGCTGAACATACTTACGTTGCTTATGTAGCCCTTGAAGTATTGAGTATTATTTTTACGGTTGTCACCGCCCACAATGAAGCCTTCAGTCACGCCTGACGGTTCACACTTAAGTGTTTTTGTCTGGGCAATTTCACCGTTAAGGTAAAGTGTTGCAACCTTTCCGTTAATTGTTACCGTGATGTGTACGGGTTTTGAGCCGCGTATATCGGGTGAGAAGATACAATCTGATACATTTCCGTCTTTATCCACAACGTAAAGTCTCACACGTCCACTTAAGGAGATTTCTAAACTCAATATGTTGTTGGAATTATCACTATAGTTTCCTACAATAACGCCTCCGCGTCCGCTAAAGTCGTCACCTAACTGAACGGTTGCCTCAATGGTGTGGGGAGTAGAGGCGAGAGCATCAACAGCATTCAGCTGGGTGTTACTAAAGGTTGCGCCAACCTGTGATGAGGACGAATCTGTGAAGTAGCGGGTTGCAAGCAGTCCTTGCTCATTTGGGAATACCGCAACGGCATCACTGCTTAACTGTTCTTCACTTCGTACGTGGTCAAACAGATGTACAGAGTATATGGTGCCCTTAAAGAACTGTCCGTTTCCTGTACGCTTGTCTCCGCCTATCCACATAGTATCGTCAACGTTAGGTAGTGAGAATGGCAGTTCTGCGGTTTCAGCGAGGGTGGAGTTAATGTAAAGCTTCGCTGTGGTTCCTTCAACCGTTACCGCAAGGTTTACGGCCTCGTTTGAGCGAATGTCCGATTTAAACACGTGTGATGCTGTTTTTCCATCATTAATGTAGAAAAGACGGATTTTTCCGTAATGATAAACCTCAAGGTTTATAAGATTTTTGCCGGAGTAGCTATAGTTTCCTACAATAACGCCTCCGCGCTCATTCACACTCTTGTCAAGCTGTATGGTAGCTTCGATTGTGGCGGGTGTAGAATTAACGTTTAAAATGCTTTCAAGGTCATGTTCATTTGAAAACTGTTTGCCGTCAAAATTGTGTGAGTCGATGTTTTCATTTTCGCCGGCAAAGACATATTCTCTGGTTTCCAAAAGGGTCGAACAGGCTGTACAACTGCGGTGTGCAATACCGTTTTCGTCCTTTGTGGCAACCTTTACAGCTGTCCAGTCGCTTGGACGGTGAATAGTCTCTAAAACAAGCCTTTCATCACAGTTTGCACACGGACGGTAAGTGTATCCGTCCTCTTTTTCATTCTGAGGAATGTATTCCAATATTGTGTCCTGATAATCGTGGGATACTATTCCGGTGGTAGACTGGTCAGCGAGTGCAAAGAATACGCTGCCTTCTGCTCCATCGGTTTCCTTTATTACCAGTGCAAAGTTAGACTGATATGCCATTGAGCCGGCGTGTACGTTCATCGAGTTAAGAAGGGATACGTAGTATCTTTGTCCGTCCTTAACGTAAGAAAGTTGCATATCCTTGTTGTGAACGTGTCCGAAATCGTTTTGGTTAAACGCCTTATAGCCAATGTCGGTGCCCAAAGCTAGGTCGTTAAACGCTGCCGAATCAAATCCGGGAAGGTTAACGTATATTTTGTTTTCGGGATTTTTGTTCTTGTGGAACGCGTCAACAATTACGTCTTCAAGCTGGTTCCTCAGTGAGTATTCACCGAATCGAACGTTGTTCCAGATAAAGATAATAGAATCTTCGGAATTGCTTAGTTCACGAACCTGCTTTGTGAACGGGTTATAGCTTTCTTCCCAGTTAGAATATTCGCCGCCGAAGGGGGAGAAGTAAAGTTCGAAAACATTATCGTTTTCGCTGCCGAGATACATCATCTGCTCGTCGGCGGGAATTTCACTTTCTCTGCCTGCGCGAATCATATCTATCTGTTCTTTAAACAGCTTAGTACAGATGTCGCGGAAGATATAAACATCTTCCTGTTCACAGTAGTCGGCCAAGAATCGTAGATAGTTTGTAGATACACGGTATATCTCGGCGTGGTCCGAGATAATAGTAGCGGTCTGCAACTGATTAAGTCCGTTTGTACCGGTGCCGTTAATACCGTCAAGGTTGGAGCTGGATGTCCAAACTGCATTACGGTGAGCGATACCGTCCTTATCCAGATAATGTGAAACAGCGCACAGCTTTGTGTGCATCATATCGCTGCCACCCTTGCCCTCAAGCATCCATTTGCAGGCGCGGAAGGTCATATAGTCGCCTATTACCTTGCCCGAAACATACGTGCTGTCACAGGGTGCGTCAAGCATTTCGGTGAAATACGGTTCAAAGCGGGGAGACGTAGAGGTGTTTGGATAACCGTCTAACTGTGCAATTACCGTTACGTTTATGCCCATTCTTGCAGCGCACAACAATAGATATGCTATTCTTACAAATCCAAATTTGTCGTAGTCTTCATTATATAGTGGGCGCAAATAACCGAAATACGGGCTGCTGCGGTCAATGCACAGCGCGGTGTTTGCCGAGAAGCGATAGGCCGAGATTGCTATGGAAACGTCCTCGTCCGGATGGGCACGCTTATAGCACATTGCCTGATAAATCATAATTCCTTCGCCAACGTTTCCGTTGTTTGCGGGGTCATCCTTATGATAAACAAAGCTGTCAACCGTAACGTCTGTTCCGTTAATACTCGGGAACAGGGTTGTCTCTCTGCTCATAAAGTTCGAGCTGGTATCAAGCTTGGGCAGAGCAGAATAGGTTGAGTTGATTTTACCCTTGTCAGCGTTTTGTGCTAACTCAAAGATGTGTTCTACCGAAACCTCAGGATGAACGGTAGGTGCTTTTTCGGTTTCGGGTGTGTAACCGGGGGCATAGGTCGGGCATTCGGGAATCGGGTCTGAAATCTCGCTTACGGTAAGCAGATTATATATTGCACCTGCCCAATATGTGTCATCAAGCACTGAAACGTCTTTGTCTACATAGTTGGCTTTATTGATGAGGAGTTTCGCGTTAAGCGTGTTACCCCAAATAATGGGACCGCCCATATTATCGGTGTTGCCCGAAACGGTAAGGCCGTTTACGGTTAAAACAGAATTATAAGTAGTTTCGTATATAAATCCGCCCTTGTTGGCGTGGTTGCTCGTTCCAACGGAATTATAAACGTCAAGCAGACTGCAGTTTGCCATATATATTGCGCCGCCGAGTGTTCCCGAAGTGTTTCCTGTAAAGGAACAGCTATGTAATACCGACTGGCTGGCACCCGGATAAACGTGAAGTGCGCCGCCCTCGCTGGATGAGGTGTTATTGTTAAATTCGGTATTGTAGGCACTAATGGTTGAAAGGTCAACAAGCGAAACTGCGCCGCCCTGTGAGCCTGCTGTATTTCCTGATATGTTGCTGTTGTGTATGGTTGTATAAGCGGTATCACACAGCATAAATCCGCCATCGCCCACAGCTGTGTTGCCGCTTGCTGTGACGTTGTTCATAACCGACGACGAGTTTGAATACATACCTATAGCGCCGCCGTTAGCACCCGAAGAGTTGTCCTTGAACTGTCCGCCGTTTATTTCGAAGGTGGCACGTGAAGCCGAGTAAATTGCGCCTGCATTGTGGCCGGAACCTTCTTCGGTAATACGGTTTTCTGTAAAGATAACATCGCTCATAAAGGTGTGCGAATAGGTGGTAAGATATGCTGCGCCGCCCTTTACTACTGCTGTGTTGTTCTGGAAAGTGACACCTGAGAGAATCAGGTTTATGGTGTTATTATCTTCCTTGGGAAGGGGATTACCCTCCTCATCAACACCGTAGGAAATCAAACGGTCAACAACGTACATGGCACCGCCTAAAGAATAGCAGTGGTTATCGGAAAGGGTAGAATTTTTAATATCGACAACAGAATCTTTAAGCGATACACTGTTATATGAAACGTAAATTGCACCGCCGCGCAGACCGGCGGTATTTTTGCTAAACGTCAGGTCGTTTCCGTTAAAGAGGGTACTATGAAGCGAAATTGCACCGCCGTAGCCTGTGGTTTCATCACCACTGGTGTTGCCGATGAATTCGCAGTTGTCGGCGTTTATAGTGCTTTCATAAATTGCATATATCGCGCCGCCCTCTTTTTTACAAATGTTGTTCTCAATCAGAGTATCCTTAAGGTTGACGGTCGATTTATAACTTATGTATATAGCGCCGCCGTTATTGGCTTCATTATTCTTTATAACGCAGTTTTCAAGCGTAACGGTTGAACCTTCGATTAATGACATATTTGCAGCGTAGGCTGTAATGGCACCACCGCTTGCTGCCGTGTTATTAAGGAACGAACAATCGGTAAACTCCGGCAAACTTAAGGCATCGTCGCGGGTGTGTGTTACATAAACCGCACCGCCCTTGCTGTATGCAGTGTTATTTTCAAACTCTGTATCATTTGCCAGTATAGTGCCGCCGACGTATATCGCGCCGCCGTTGCTCTTAAGGGACGTGTTGCTATGGAATGCGGTGCCTCCATAGATAATGGTCGAGCACATTACGCCCGAGTATATTGCGCCACCTGCATTTTTGGACATGTTTCCTTTGAAGTTTACGGTGTCTTCGCCTGAATCATTTCCAATGTAGAGGTGTGTAAGGGCTGTGCTCGGTAGATATATAGCACCGCCGGCAGAAGATGCATAGTTGTTTATAAAGTCGCCGCCGTATATATGCGTTATGCGGTAGTTATAAATTACACCGCCGCGTGTTCCTTTACAGAACTCAAAGGTGCCGCCCGATATGCTCAGGTTGCCCATATTATAAATAGCGCCGCCCAATGTGGAATTTTTTCCGTCTTCACCCAGGGTTTCGTCTATTATTTCGTCACTTACGCGGTGATTTTGGAAGCTACCGCCGTAGATATTAAGCGAGCCGCTTTCGACTATTGCCATAGCGCCGCCCACGCGGTTGGGATATGAGAGTGTGTAGCGGTCATTAAGGGTGCGCTCATTTCCAACCTTTAGAGCGTTAATGATAGTGACGTTGTTATAAATGTTTGCAGTTGCGCTGTTGCACACAAACAAAATAGAACCTACGACATCGACCGTCATATTATTTTTGTTACCGTCTATTGTCAAAAGGTCGGCTGTTTGAGATAGCGGGTTACCGAGGGTGAGCCGTGCGTCGGTGCTTTCCAAAAGGTTATTAGTACCGTCTGGTTTTTCACCTATTACAAAAAGGTCACCGGCAAAGTCTGCTGCTCTGGTCAGTCGGTAGGGGGTGGTCGAGAAAATAGTAGTGTCAGAGGTAATATAAATGGTGCGGTCAATTGCAAAGTCAGCTATAATTCTGATGCGAGGCGAGCGATTGTTGACCGCAGCCTCCAACTGTGCAGCGTCCGAAACCGAAACGTAGCCCTCAAGGTTATCGTAATTTTCGCTTCCGTATTCTCCGCATTCGGGTGCAGCATCGGTAATTTCATAAACCTTAAGTTTGTTGACTATTGCCGAGTCCCAGTATGCGCTGTCGGGACTGCTGTTTTCGGTATCGGTATAGTTGGTCTTGTTTATATACAGTTTTGCGCCGGTAGAGTTACCCCAGATTATCGGACCACCGTCAGACGCGGTGTTGCCCGAAACGGTGAGGTTGTTTAGTGTAACAACCGTACCGGTTGTGGTTTCGTATATAAATCCGCCGCGATAGGCTTCGTTGCCGGTGGCAGAACAGTTGTAGAGGTCGAGAAGACTTGATGCAGAAACGTAGAAACCGCCGCCGAAGTTCTGGGATTTGTTGTGGTTGAACTGGCAGTTGTTAAGGGTGGTCTGGGTACCGCCTGTATATACGTTTAAAGCAGCGCCGTTAGTTACTGCCGTATTATTGCTGAAAACAGTAGATATTATGTTTGTAACGGCGTCTGTTTGCAGCATTATTCCGCCTGCGCCGCCGGTTGCGCTGTTGCCGTCAATTAAGCTGTTATAAATATCAACCGTCGACTTGCTGTATATAAATCCGCCGCCGTCAGCAGAGTTGCCTTTTGCGGTTACGTTGTAAAGCGTTGCTATGCTGGCCGAGTTAAACATAATCGCGCCACCGTAGCAATCACTCGAGTTTTCGGTGAAACGAACACCCTCAAACAAGCCGTAGGCACCGGTGGTGTAAATAGCGCCGCCACCGTAGTTGCCGCTATTGGAGAATGCGTGGTTTTTACCGAAATCAACGTTTTTATAGTGAACCGAGGTCCTGGCTTGGTAAACTGCACCACCGTTATTATAGGCAGAGTTTTCAAAAAGGGTCGAGTCCTCGATAATCACGTTAAACTTGCTTTGGTTGAGCTCGGCTGCAGATGTGTAAATCGCGCCGCCGTAATTGCCCGATTCGTTTCCTACAAACTCTGTATTTTTAATGTGCGTAAGTGCACCTTGACTGACTATTGCGCCGCCGTGTCCTTCGCTCTTATTGTTCTTAAACGAAACAAAGCTGTCGTAAAGGTTGGTTGAGCCGCCGGTATAAAGATAGCAAGCGGTACTGGCAGCCATGTATATTGCGCCGCCCATAGTAGATGCGGTGTTTTCATTAAACTCGGCATTATAAATGTTTGTCTTGCGGTAGTTGTAAATTGCACCGCCGCGCGCAGCGTGGTTGTTTTCAAAGACACCGCCGTATATGTTGGTTAGTCCGAAAGAATAAACGGCGCCGCCCTGTGTGCTTATCCATTCAGTGTTTTCATCGGTTTCATCAAGAACGCTGTTGTTTTTAAACGTACCGCCGTAGATATCAAGTGTGCTGCCTGCATTTATTATTACGGGACCGCCTATTCTGTGGGTATACGAAAGACCGTATGCCTCGTTTAGCGTGCGTTCATTGCCTACCTTGTGGCAGTTTTGAACCGTAAGCGGGTCGTTTAAAACCAAGTTTGCCTTATTGCATACGAAAAATACCGTTCCGACAACGTCGGCAGTCATATTATCGCGGTTTCCGTCGATGGTTAGCGAACAGCCATCATTTCCCGGGTTAATGTTAAGAACGGCTGTTTCTTCACAAGCATCACCGGTTGCATATTCGCCTATGACAAATATATCACCACCGAAGTGGGGAGCTCTTGTTAGAGTTCTGTCACCGTTTGTGCGAATGGTGGTCTCGCCCGTAACGTAAAATGTGCGGTCGAGTACGAAATCACTAAGTATTGTTATTTCGTCGATCTCGGCTGCAAGTGCGGTTTGAAGTTCTATTGCGTTGGTTACGTTGGGGTTTATAATGTCTTCCGGAGAGGTTTCTTCGGTATCGCCGTAGTTTATAAATCCGGGGATTTCGGCTGTGGTTTCCTCAACTGTAAGTTTGTTTACAATGGCCGCTGCCCAATATTCATCGTCAGGCGTGGCGCTTGTGTCAACGTCTATGTAGTTGGTTTTGTTTATATAAAGTTTTGCGCCGGTAGAGTTACCCCAAATTATCGGGCCGCCGTCAGAAGCGCTGTTGCCCGATACCGAAAGTCCGTTAAGGGTAACGGTGGTGCCGGTAGTGGTTTCATACATAAATCCGCCGCGCAGTGCAGAGTTGCCCTTGGCGGACAGGTTATAGGTATCGAGTATACTCGCCTTTGAAATATATATTGCGCCGCCGTAATTTTCGCTGGCGTTGTCCAGGAATACGCAGCTGTGCAAAAGTGAATTAACGGCGTTTGTGTAGAATAAAATTGCGCCGCCGTTGCCCTTTGCAGAGTTGTTTTCAAAGGTGGTAATGTATGCGTGCAGGGTAGCGTTGTTGGTTAGATATGCCGCACCGCCCTGACCGTCGGTTTTGTTGCCTCTTATGGCACTGTTATAAAGCTTGGTTTCGGAATTGTTTGCAAAAAGGAAGGTGCCGTTTGAAGTGGAGTAGTTGCCGGCTGTCGTTATTTTGTTAAGTACCAGTTTGCTGCCGGAATGAGCCTCTAACGCTGCACCATAGTTGTCGGAAGTGTTGTTTAAGAACGAAGCCTCGTTTATTTCAACGTAGCTTCCCGTTGAATATACTGCGCCGCCGCCATATCGTGCGCCCGACGAGTTTGCAGTCGCCTTTGAATGGTTGGTGCTAAACGTAACGCTTTCAAGGTATGCGTGTGTTCCCGACAAATACAAAGCGCCACCGCTGTAATCTGTGATGTTACCGTCAAGGGTGGAGTTGGTGATAGTAAGTTTAGCGTCGCTTTCCTCGTCACCCTTAATGCTGCAATACAAAGCACCACCGTGACTGCCTGATGTGTTGCCTGTGAAGGTTGCGGCGTTAATGTTTACCGACGCACCTTGACATATAATGGCTCCACCGTAGTCGCCTGCGTGGTTCTGCTTAAAGGTTACACCACCGTCACCCTGCTCATCTTCACCGTCAATGTAAAGATAGCAGGCTGTGCTGGCGGGCATATATATAGCACCGCCCGAGGTGGAGGCGTAGTTGTCCTTTATGTTGGCACCGTAAATTTTAAGTGTACGGTAGGAGTAAAACGCACCGCCGCGGTGTGCGCGGTTGCCCTCGAACGTACCACCGTAAATTGTTGCTGGGCCAAAGAAGTAGAAAGCACCGCCGCGTGCGCTTAAAGTAGCGCTTTCGTCTTCAATAACGGCGTTGTTGGCATAATTTCCGCCATAAATCTCTATAGAACCGCCGGCGGTAATGGCAACAGGGCCGCCTATCAGTTCGGGATATGAAAGCTCGTACATTTCAAGCAAGGTGCGCTCGTTGCCAACCTTTTTACAGTTTTTAACGGTTACACCCGCGTGTAGTTCTATGTGTGAATTTGCGCAACCGAAGAAGACCGTGCCAAAAACGTCTACGGTCATATTGTCGCGGTTGCCGTCAACGGTCAGCAGGTTAGCGGTGATATAATTCTCGTGACCGAAGGACAGAGAAACTTCCTCTTCGCATACCGTTCCGTCTTCATACTGTCCGACAACAAACACGTCGCCGCCGAAATCAGCTGCTCTCGTAAGGGTGTGTGCCGCGTCAGAAAAAATGACCGTGTCACTTACTATGTAAAAGGTGCGGTCAATCTGAAAATTTTCCACAATTTTAATGGCCGATGCCTCGATGCTAAGCGCAGAGGCAAGCTGCTCGCTGCTTGAGACTTCGACAGCCTCGGCGAGGACATCCTCCTCTTCCTCTTCCTTATCGGGATTTTCGGTATCGATGATACCGTCCTCAACAGGGGGAGTGGTTTCTTCTGCAGCAAAAGCTACAATGCCCGTTTGCAGCATAGAAAATGCCATAGCAAAGCAAAGCAGGAACGCGATGATTTTTGTAAAGCGTTTCGTTTTCATAAGATTTTCCCTTTCCTTTTTTGTTTTATTATGTCACGCGGAAATTTTTAGAAACTCTTAACTTAATTTTACCATAAATACTTAAATATATCAAGGGTGTGGAGAAATAGTTGACACTGTTTTTTATTTGTAATATAATAGCGGGGTTGTAAAAATTGTATGGGGCGGGGATGACTTGAAAGCGTTAAGATTTGTAAAGAAAAATATCGTTTTTTGTATTGCGGCGTTGGCGGCCGTTTGCACCTGCTTTTTGGTGCCGCCCGACAAGGCTTATCTTGATTATTTTGACTGGAAAACTCTTTCCTGCCTGTTTTTAACGTTGGCGGTTGTTTGCGCCCTGCGAAACATTAAGTTTTTTACCATTCTCGCACGCAAGCTTGTAACTATGGCGGGAAATCTGCGCTCGCTGTTTCTGCTGCTGATAATTATCACCTTTATAGGCTCAATGGTTATTGCAAACGATATGGCGCTTATAACCTTTTTGCCGCTTGGCTATTTCGCGCTTTCGGTAACAAAGCAGGAAAAATATATGGCATATCTTTTCGTGCTGCAGAACATATCGGCAAATCTCGGTGGTATGCTCACCCCGTTTGGCAACCCGCAAAACCTTTATCTTTATTCTTATTTTAATATCCCGACGGGCGAGTTTTGCAAAATAATGCTGCCCGCATTTCTGCTTTCGGTTTCACTTTTAGTGATTGCGTGTATCCCGATAAAACCGATAAAGTTCGTGCTGAGCAACGATTTCGGCGAAAAGCTTAATAGGAAGAAAACGCTGCTTTACTGTGTTTTATTCTTAATATCTATACTAATCGTTTTCCGCATCGTTCCCTTTGCGGTAGGACTCTTGATTATTCCGGTTATTCTGTTCTTTGTGGACCGCGAGGCGCTTTTGATGGTGGATTACGCCCTGCTTGGCACATTCTTCTTTTTCTTTATTTTTGCGGGCAACCTGTCGCGAATGGACGCCGTACATAGTGTTATTTCATCGCTGCTCGAAAAGGACACGCTGCTATTCTCGGTGCTTTCCTGCCAGTTTATAAGCAACGTTCCGTCCGCAATTTTGCTTTCAAGATTTACGGGTGACTATGCAGCACTGCTTTTGGGTGTAAACATAGGCGGAACGGGCACCCTTATCGCTTCTCTTGCAAGCCTTATAACGTTCAGCGAGTTTAAACTGCTGCATCCCGAACAAACCAAAAAATATATTCTGATTTTTGCGGTGGCAAATGCCGTGTTCTTGGTTGTTTTAACGGTTGCCGCAAAGCTGTTTTTCATAAATTAAATACAAAAAAGCGGAGTGATTCTCACTCCGCTTTTGTTTTGCAAACGAAAACAACGAACACGCCAACACAACAAAACCGTCCCGGTGTGTTCCGGTAGCCTTAAGCCTTATCGTCAATATCAACTTTTTTACCAAGGTATACAAACAGCAAGGAAATTGCCAAGCCGATAACAAGCATAATGATTCCTGCTAAATTTGAACCGCCTTTTGGCAGGGTGAGAAAAATTCCTCCTACGGAGCCTATCAAAAAGCCCATAACCATAAAATGTGCCATACTGCTGAATTTTGTAAAAACAAATTTAATCAGCTTTGAAGATAATATCATCGAAAGCACAAACGCCACGCCTACCACGGCGATGGTAACGACGTCAAGTGATTTGGCCGCGGCAATAAGATAATCGTAAACGCCCATAACAATCAGGATCATAGAAACGCTCATCCCGGGCACAAGACTGGAACTTCCTGCAAGAATACCGCTTAAAGCAATATAGATAAGTCCGGTGTTTTCTTTGGCAATCTGCGCTTCTCCTTCGCTTATTATTCCTACGACAAGAGCTATGGCAAAAGCCGCGAGGGCGCCTAAAATATAGTACCACCTAAAGCGACTCTTTCGGGCCTCATTGTAAACCGTGGGCAGATTTCCTACGATAAGTCCGATAAACAGCATAAATACCGCTTTTTCATAGGTTTCGAAAAGATAGCTGAACACGAGCACAAATAAGACCAGACTTATAACGACACCGATCCCCAACGGCAACAGAAACTTAAAGTTTTTCTTAAAATTCTTAAGGGGGTTTGAGGCGATGTCGAGAAGTTTGTCGTATATGCCCATAATAATAGCCATAATACTTCCGCTAATTCCCGGCGCAAATACGCTTATTCCCAGACAAAAGCCGCAGAGAACACGATAGAAAAATGATTTCACAACGCACCTCATATCATCAGTGTTTTTACAAATTATATTAGATTATTTGGGGAATTTCAAGTATAAGAAACATAAAATCCTTTTAACCATAAATAGAAGTGCACGATTTGAAATTAAAGGAGAATTTATATAATTATGAAAGCAACTGGAATTGTGAGAAGAATCGAGGAATGCGTTATAAGAACCTCACGCCGCACTCGAAAACAAGTTTTCGGCGACTGAGAGAACCTTGTTATTTCCTGTGGTCGTAATAGATAGGGCAAACCGCCTGAAACCCGCATAAACACTAGGGTTTTCACTGGTTTGCCCCACTGAACGCATTGGTGTCAAAAACGGGTTTTTGGGCGGTTTTAGAAAGGAGCAGAACAACATTCTAAATATGCGTCAGAAATCCATTGATCTGAGTAGCAAAAACTAAACATTCAAACTGTCACAGAAAAAGCCGAATGAGCGTTCAAACTCATTCGGCTTTTGTCATACCTTTTTATCACCATGCAATATCCATTCCGGGTCATATCCAAATTCCATCGCAATGACCTTTGCGAGCATCGGAGAGAGCGTTGTAATTTTATTACTCTCGCCGGTTAGCGTGTATACATAGTTTTCGGAAACACCAACCCGTTTTGCAAACTCACGCTTGGAGATCTTCTGTTCGTCAATTATTTGATTTAACCTATTTGCCAGTGACATTGTTTGCCTCCTCAAACGCAGCTTGTACGGATTTAATATGCTTATGTATTTCAAGCAGCTCCTTACGGGATGCTACTCCCAACTTCCCGTAAAGATTTCGGTTGTGATATTTCAAGGTGGTTTCCTTGATGTTCATATTCGCCATAATCTCCTTGGTGGTAACTCTGGCAATATACGCATCATAGATTTCCCGTTCTGTTGGTGTCAGCGTTTTCAGTCCCATCATAAAGAC
>JAZUOJ010000030.1:0-2262 GCA_045604625.1 Acutalibacteraceae bacterium
GCCGACCGCTTGACCGAATACCGTCTTAGCATCGTAGAAATCGAGAAGGATATTGAAAATTTAAAGGCTTCAAAAGAATCGCTTGAAAATTCTATAGGCAACCGTGCCGAGCGTACAAGCGTTTTGCTTGCCGAAAAAGAAGATATACTCGCCAAAAATGCCGATGCAGCCGCACAGATCGAGAAAATTAAAACAGATATCGAGAATTTGCGACTTAATAAAGCGGATGCCGAAAAGACTGTAGAGCAGTATATCGAAAGCCGAAACGAAATGGAAAAAAGCTCACACGATATGCGTGTGCTTGAGCGCGAGATTTCGGCTAAAAAGGAAACCCTCGGTGGAGAACTTGCACGTCTTAACGAGCGCCGCGAATCTATGCTGCGTGAGCTTGACGATGTCGTAAAACGCCTTTACGACGAATATCAGCTTACCCGTACCGAGGCAGAGGAGCTTAATATTGTTATAGAAAACGTAACAGAAGCTAAAAAGCGATTGGTCGAGGTCAAATCACGAATTCGCTCGCTTGGTAACGTTAACGTTGCCGCTATCGAGGAATACAAAGAGGTTAGCGAACGATATAATTTCCTGTCGGCACAAATCGAGGATGTTGA
Organism: Acutalibacteraceae bacterium; assembly: GCA_045604625.1. Taxonomy (GTDB): domain Bacteria; phylum Bacillota; class Clostridia; order Oscillospirales; family Acutalibacteraceae; genus SIG589. Next base: position 612 of record JAZUOJ010000030.1, read on the forward strand.
GAAGTCGCGTCTTGAACTTAATAAGCTTATAAATCAGCTTACAAGTCAGATGCAGGAGTTGTTTACCGAAGGTTTTGCAAAAATTAGTGCAACCTTCAGCAAAACCTTTACGGAATTGTTTGGCGGCGGCAGCGCCGAGCTTGCGCTTAGCGACCCGTCCAACATTTTAGAAAGCGGAATAGATATTAACGTTAAGCTGCCGGGCAAAAACGTACCCAGCATTGACGGACTTTCGGGCGGTGAAAAGGCGCTTATCGCACTTTCCATCTACTTCTCGATAATGCGTGTAAACGCGCCTCCGTTCTGCTTCCTTGACGAGGTTGATACCGCGCTTGACGATATTAACGTTGACCGCGTTGCCGACTATATGAGCCGTGCCGATTTCGGCACACAGTTTATCTGCATTACGCACCGCCGCGGCACAATGGAAGCCGCAGACATGCTTTACGGCGTAACAATGCAGGAAAAGGGAATAACCAAACTGCTCGAGCTTAACGTGGCCGAGCTGGAAAAGAAACTACTACTTGATAACGAGGGCAAATAATAATGGGATTCTTCAGCAAGATAAGCGAGGGATTGAAAAAGACGCGTGCTGGCTTTTCAGGCGCAGTAAACAATGTGCTTAAAAGCTTCACAAAAATCGATGAAGAGCTTTTTGAGGAGCTTGAAGAGATACTGATTACCTGTGATATCGGCGTCGCCACCTCGACGTATATTTGTGATGTTTTGCGCGGTCGCGTAAAGGATGAACGTATATCCGACCCGGACGAAATTAAAAATCTGTTAAAGGATATAATTTCAGATATGCTGTCGGGCGACTGTTCACTCCATCTAGAAACCAAACCGTCTATGCTTTTAATGATAGGCGTTAACGGTGTTGGCAAGACCACCACAATCGGCAAACTGTCACTTATGCTGAAAAATGCAGGTAATAGGGTTGTGCTTGGCGCTGCCGATACCTTCCGTGCTGCCGCAATAGACCAGTTAGCGGTCTGGGCAGAACGAAGCGGTGTAGATATGGTAAAAAGCGTAGAGGGCAGTGACCCTGCATCGGTTATATTTGATACTATTGCATCTGCTAAATCGAAAAAAGCCGATATTATCGTGTGCGATACTGCGGGCAGACTTCATAACAAGAAAAATCTTATGGACGAGCTTGCAAAAATGTACCGTGTAATAGGTAGAGAGTTGCCCGATGCATCTGTGGAAACCCTGCTTGTTTTAGATGCAACGACGGGACAGAACGCCGTAAACCAAGCGCGTGAATTTAAAAACGTTGCAGATATTACCGGTATTGTGCTCACTAAGCTTGACGGTACGGCACGAGGCGGCGTTGTGCTTGCAATAATGCACGAACTCGGAATCCCCGTAAAGTTTGTCGGCGTAGGCGAGGGAATAGACGATTTGCAACCCTTTGACCCGCAAAAATTTGCAGACGGTCTTTTCGAAAGTGAGGAACAGTAATGAAATTCTTTGTTGCAACTAAAAATGCTCATAAGGTTATTGAGTTTAAAAGAATACTTGAACCAATGGGGATTGAGGTTTTGTGTGAAAGCGACCTTGACTTTTCCTTGCCGGATGTTGAAGAAGACGGAGTGACGTTTGAAGAAAACGCCCTTATAAAGGCTTCTGCTGCCTGCCAACAGAAGTC
>JAZUOJ010000031.1:0-11810 GCA_045604625.1 Acutalibacteraceae bacterium
TGGCCCGCCTGAAGGGATTCGAACCCCCGTTCTTCAGAATCGGAATCTGCTGCGTTATCCAGCTGCGCCACAGGCGGGAATATTTAGTTTTAGTGTTCTCATCCCTTGCGGGATACTCTGCGTCGGCGTTTTTTCGAACACTGCGGGTGTTGCCGAAAAAAACCGCCTTACTCGAGACTCGGGCAGACCGCAAAGCCTAACGCGGCTTTAGCGGCTGCTTCGACGTACCGCCCGTTCTTCAGAATCGGAATCTGCTGCGCCCTGCAGCTGCGCCACAGGCGGATAAAAGGGTTTGCACCCTTTATTTATTCATATTGTTTAAGAGTGTGTTTGCGGCTTCAAGCTGTGCGGAAATATCGTTTTTCTGGCCGATAACCGTGTTTTCGCCGGCAACTCTTCGAGATATTTTAAGACCCTCGGGAAGGGCAAAACCTTGGGTTGCGGCGTTTACCGAACCGTAAAATTCTTCGTCTAGATATATGCTTCTGCCATCATCACCCGACAGCCCGAGATTTTCAAAGAAATCGGTATCAAACAAATTGTTTAGATATTCGTAGGTTTTGTCGTCGGTTATGAAAAGCAGCGCCTCGCCATTAGAAGCGATGGTAGCGGTTAATTTGGTAGCCTTTGCCTGGGTTTGGTCAAACAATTCGTTTTCGCCATAGGCACAGTCAATTATCTGTATGTTGACTATTCCGTCGCCGTTTAAATCTGTGCCGTGTTTTTCAAGCTCGACTTCAATAGCATCTATTTGCGAGGTTGTATAGGTGTTATAGGTAAAAAGCACAACCTGGGTATCAAACTTTTCGCGTGTCACGCACTGTGTAATGCCAACGGCAAGCACGCCTGCCAAGAATACACCGGCAAGCAAAAAGTATTTATAGTAAAACCAAAAGTTTTTAAGCTTTGCGCTCGGGGTTAGCGGAACCTCGGGTGCGGCCTGCTCAACAGGTGCAGCCGCGTCGGGGTTTTGTCGTCTGGCCCTTACGGCTACCAATTCGCGTTGGCGGCGACGCTGTTCCTCTAAAAAGTCACGACCTGCCATTTGATCATCCCTTAAATCATAGTGTTACTATTATATCAAGAAAGTGATTATTCTTCAAGCGCTTTTAAAAATGTTTACAAATAGGTAAAAATGCTTAAGCACGTAAAAACAGAAGGCTGCTTATAGGCAGCCTTTTTGATAATATGGGTTTAATTTTCTTCACTGCTTTTTTCGCTACTGCCTTTCCATATGCGCCAAAAAACAAAAATTGCCACAAGCGGGAAAAGCATGCCACAAAGCATACCGAGTTTCATACCAAGTTGCTCAGGTGCAAGGTTTAATTGCTGGGCCAGGGCAACAAGTTTCGGGTTTAAAATCACAGCGTCGGTTATGAGTCCTACAAGCTGTGGTGCAACCGATGCGCCCATATCCCCGCCGGCAGCCATCAAAGCGTATACAAACACACCGCCGGTAGGGAATCTGCCCGATGCCACAACGAGAGTGCCGGGCCAAAGCATTGAGGTGCAAAAACCGGTAAAGGCACAGGCAAAAAGTCCGATAAACGGTATGTTCGTTACGGCCGCTACTAAGTAGCACACGGTAGCCCCGATAGAGCCAAGCGTTAACACGCGGCCAATGTTTTTGCCGATTTTTGAATACAGCGTTCGTCCCATACCAAGCATAACCGAGAAAAGAGCGACGCCGAACAAATCGCCCCATACCTTTTCAATTCCGAGTGCCTGCTCAAGATATCCCGAAGCCCATTGTGCCATATTACATTCAGCGGCACCGCCTAGGAAAATTGCTGTAAAGCATAGCCAAAGTCCCTTGTTTTTGAGCAGATGAACGGCGCCGGAAGCCTTTTTTGGTGTTTCCATTTCGGGTATTTCCGAACGCAGGAAAAGCACGGCCGAAAAAATAGGAACGGTTAAAAATAAAAGCGCCAGCAGCTGCCAGTTATCGTTTCCTGCAATCAGCAAAAACAGTGTGCTTATGATTACGAAAAATACAACGCCCCACGCGTAAACCGAGTGCAGCTTGCTCATTTCCCTGTCGGGGTCGTCGGCGGGAAGGGCTGCAATAACAGGACTTATAAGCACCTCGCCAAGACCTGCTGCGGCCGAGAAAATTATAGTTCCGATTACGAGTCCGATATATGCCTGTTCAGGCAGAAAAAACGGCCAAACAGCGTATATTAAAAGACCGAAAGCCGCCAAAAACGGAATTGCTTTAACAACCTTAGGGATATTGAATTTGTGCGAAAAAAATGAAAAAATCAAGTCAACTGTCAGTTGTGTAACATAGTTTACAAGCACCAGCAGTCCCAAAAGCGAAAAAGAAATTTTATAAAGCGAATGGAACGTTATAAAAAGCAGTGGCGAAAGATTTGCCACTACAGACATAGTACCGCTTGAGCTGTAACAAGCAAGCTTAAGTCTTCTAATTTTTCTTTTATCCATATAAAAACCCCTAAGCAAGAACTTACTATAAAATATTATTATAAAAAACACAAAAAAGCAAGAAAAAAGGCACCAAACGGTGCCTTTTTTACTGATTTGCCGCCATCTCGAGCAAAATGCGTCTAACCCTGAAAAATACGTCGTTATCAACGGTATAGTCGTTTGCTCGGTTTATAAGTATGTCAACCAGCATACGCGTTTTTGCGCTGTCAATTCGGTCGCAGATTTTAAGCAGCTCTAAATCGTAAATGCCGCTTACGCATTCGCGCTGACGAACGCTCTGGAATACGCTTAAATTCTTAACGTCGGGGAACGTAACCCAGCCGTCAAGCGGCCAACCGCCGCAGCAGGCATTTTGCCACGGGTCTCCGTAGAACCACCAGTTCCACGACCAACACAGATATCCGTTAAGATTATGCTTAAAGTTGTACCAATGCAAAAAGCGCGTTCCTATAAGCTTCCAGTCGTCCAGACGTGACATATAGGTAAATTGCGGCTGAAGGCTTGTATATGTCCAAACGTCGACGTTTGTGTTTTCAAGCGCCTCGGCGTACTGTTCAACCTTTTCGTCGTGTATGTAGGTTGCGGGAACGTGAATATCAAGCAGTTCGCCATAACGCTCAAGCGAAGAGGGCCAGGTGGCGTCAATTGTCTTAAATTCGGGGGCGATTTCGTGTACCAGCTTGTATGCGCGGCACACCGTCTTGAAGGCGTCCTCGCCCTCAACCTCGTCCGACACGTGCTGCAGCCAACGGTTTTCAAGTCCGCGCGCTTTGAGATGGGCATAAACCGCTTTAAGCAGATTTTCAATGTGCGGCCAGGCGCGTTCGTCGTTCATATATACCCATTTAAAATCGTCAATGCCTCTGTCGGGGTCAAAAAGTGCCGTTGCCAGGGGGAATTCGGGGTTGTCCGATTCCTCCATGCCCAGCATAGTAGTAACCTTTTCCATCAGGTGGAAACCGCAGAAGTATTTAACGTCACCGTATTCAAGGAAGGTATCAATAACGCGGTCAAAGATTGTAAAGTCAAATATGTATTCCCCGTTTTCGCCTATCTTCACGTTTTTGTAAAGCAGGGGATAATAGGGAAGTGAAATTACGTTTATTCGCTCCTTTTTCATAACGGCAGCGTAGTTTTTAATAAGGGTAAACCATTCTTCGGAAAAGGTTTTTATACCAAAATGGTTTGCGTTGGAATGTACGCTCGAGCTATATGGATGCTCGGCGTCCTGCGGATGGCACTGACCGCAAAGATTCGCCCATACGTCGTGATGGTATTCCGAATCCTTGGCGTCGGGAATGCAAACGCCAAACACCTCAACCTTAAATTTATGGTCGTGTGTATGCGGTTTTTTCTTGCGTCCGAGACCGTAGTGCAGTCTTGCCGTGTATTCATAAACACCGGGGCGGGCGTCCTTTGCGGTATCGGCAGTAATAAAGAAAGCGCCGCTTTGACGGTATTCAATATGCATAGGTGCGGGGTCTATACATTCGGGCAGTTCACCCGGTAAATCACAGCGTTTTACCTTATCGCACAGGTTAATAGACTGACCGGTGGTGCGAATAAAACGAATTCCGCCGCAGTCAAAGCTTACGCCGTTTCCGTCGCAGTTTTCTCCCGGAATAATATCAACATATATGTCCTGCAGCGGAGTTTCACCTGCGTGAACAGCAAGCTGAATGCTTTCTCTGGCATTTTGCGCAATACAAAGGGTGTGCTCTTCAATTCTGCTTGCCCAACCGCGCATAGGTTTTTTACTGGTGCGGAAAATATCCTCAAGCGGGTTTGTAATCCAGGTTTCCATAACGTTTTCTCCTTTATTATGCCTTTTTGTATCCGTAGCGTAAATGAGTTTTAATGGTTCGCGCAAATGTCGGTATTTTTGTTGCAAGTAGTGTTAAAAACGAATAACAAAATCCTTATAACTATTGTAAGCGATATTTTATCTGTAGTAAAGAAAAATTTCATGAAAAAAGAAAGGCCTTAACCCTCTGGGGTTAAAGCCTTTTAGTATTTTATTCTGCAAGGGGTTTCATCGTGGGGAACAGAAGTACGTCGCGGATGGATGCGCTGTTTGTAAGCAGCATTACCAGTCGGTCAATACCAAAGCCCAAGCCGCCTGTTGGGGGCATACCGTATTCAAGTGCGGTAACGAAATCATAGTCAACCTCTGCGGTGCAGGTCGGGTCTGCGGCCTTTCTGGCAGCAACCTGGCGCTCGAAACGCTCGCGCTGGTCGATGGGGTCGTTAAGCTCGGAGAAGGCATTACCAAACTCGGTAGCGTTTATAAAGTATTCAAAACGCTCGGTGAATGCGGGGTCGCCGGGCTTGCGCTTTGCAAGCGGGCTGTTTTCAACCGGATAATCGTAAATAAATGTGGGCTGAATAAGCTTTTCTTCAACATAGGCGTCAAAAAGCTCAACCAGTACTGTTCCCTTGGTTGCGTCGGCAGGAACCTCAACGTGCATTTTCTTTGCACACTCGCGTGCTGCAGCATCGTCTTCCCACTCGTAATAATCGCAGCCGGAATACTTTTTAACGGCGTCGACCATAGTAAGACGCTCCCAGTTGCCCATATCTATCTGTTTGCCCTGATATTCAATTACCATCTGGCCGCATATCTTTTCGGTGAGCATTTTATAAAGCTCTTCAACAAGGTCCATCATACCGTGATAATCGGTAAATGCCTGATAAAGCTCAATAGTTGTAAATTCGGGGTTGTGCTTGGTGTCCATTCCTTCGTTACGGAAGATACGGCCAACCTCATAAACGCGGTGCATACCGCCTACAATAAGGCGTTTTAAGTACAGCTCGGTTTCAATGCGTAAGAACATGTCCATATCGAGCGTGTTGTGGTGTGTCTTAAAGGGACGAGCCGATGCACCGATTTCAATCGGTACAAGTATCGGTGTGTCAACCTCTAAAAAGCCCTTATCGTCAAGGAAAGCGCGGATTTCACGCAGTATCTGCGAACGCTTGCGGAAGGTGTCGCGCACGTCGGGATTCATTATAAGGTCAACCTCGCCCTGACGATAGCGAAGGTCGTTATCGCGAAGACCGTGGAATTTTTCGGGCAGGGGAAGAAGTGATTTGGAAAGCAGTTCAATCTCCTGTGTGTGAATGGAAATTTCGCCGGTCTGCGTGCGGAAAACGAAGCCCTTTACACCTACAATATCGCCAATGTCATATTTTTTAAATGCAGCGTAGGTTTCTTCACCTACGTCTTCGCGGCGGATATAAAGCTGGATGCCGCAGGTGCTGTCCTGTACGTTGTAAAAGCTGGCCTTACCCATTATGCGTCGGCTCATAATTCTGCCGGCAATGCTAACCGTCTTGCCGTCAAAGCTATCAAAGTCGGCCTTTATATCGCCTGCATATGCGTCAACATCATATACGGTTTTCTCATAAGGGTTTTTGCCGTCGTTGCAAAGGTTTGCAAGCTTTTCGCGACGTACACGTAAAATTTCGTTCATATCCTGAACGGATACATTGTTCTCAGCCATAATTACACTTCCCCATTTGAAATAGGGGCAGTCGATGACTGCCCCGAGGTTTTTAAAGTATTTCTAAAATTTTAAATACGATGCTGCCGGACGGAGCCTCGGCGGTAACCTCGTCACCGGCCTTGTGTCCGAGCAGGGCCTTTCCGACAGGTGATTCGTCAGAAATAAGGCCACGACTTACATCGGCTTCGGGAGAACCGACGATCTGATATTCGCACTCCTCGTCAAACTCTACGTCCAAAACCTTTACGCGGGAACCCATCATAATGGTGTCGGATGCCTCGTTTTCGGAAATTATTTCAACGTTTTTAAGCATAGACTCAAGCTCTACGATTCTGGCCTCTATTTTAGCCTGGTCGTTTTTAGCCTCGTCATATTCACTGTTTTCGGAAAGGTCGCCGTATCCGCGAGCAACCTTAATTTTTTCTGCAATCTCCTTACGACCCTCGGTTTTTAAGAATTCAAGCTCGTTTTCAAGCTTTTTAAGACCGTCGTCCGTAAGTCTAATTATTTTAGCCACAGCACTATCTCCTTATGTTTGATAATAAAAGTAATATGCGTAGGTGGTATAAGATATACATTATGTTGTTGGGTTTTTTGCTGTCAAGAATAAAACCGACTGGTGAGGGAAGTGCCTACCGCCGGTTTATCGGTTAAAAGTAGCAAAAAACAGGCCTTGCATAACAAAGCCTGAAATGCTTTTTAAAAAATAGCCGTATTTTAAGCCTCTGTCTTATTAAGACGCTTAACAAGAGCAGATTTCTTTCTGGCGGCATTGTTCTTATGAAGAATACCCTTAGTTGCAGCCGAATCAATTTTCTGAACAGCAAGCTTTACAGCTGCATCCTTGTCGGAAGCGTTTTCCTTAATAGCAACCTCAGCCTTCTTTATAGAAGTTCTAAGCTCTGAACGGATGCTCTTGTTGCGCATCTGATTGTTAGCGCTAACGATAACACGCTTCTTTGCAGATTTGATGTTAGGCATTTTCCTACCTCCTCGTAAAATCACAAGTAACAGTATTTTACCACTTCTTTATAAATAATGCAACACTTTTTTTAAAAATATGGCAAAAAAGTTTTATATCGCTGAATACGACGGCAATATACGGGGAATAACAGTTGAAAAACGCAGGGTGGGTGGCAAAATGATAAGAACAGATTTAGCACTTGAGGCGTGTAGTGAAATACCGAATAGTGACGGCGTAAATCATATAAATGAGGAAATAGCCGGCGTTACCGTAACGCGTACCGAAATAGTAACCGAAGAAGCCGAAAAACGCATAGGAAAACCGAGGGGGAGATATATAACCGTCGACGTAGGTGATATAGCGCTGGGAGTTTCTGATACCGACAATATTGAAAGGGTTATAGCGTCAGAAATAAAGGGACTGATAAGCAGCGCCGAAAATGCGCTTGTTATCGGTGTGGGAAATACCGACATAACCCCCGATGCGCTGGGACCCAAGACGGCAGACGGCGTGTTGGCAACCCGTCACCTGCTCGGTCGGTTCGCAAAGGAAGCAGGTCTTAAAGATTTGAAAAGCGTGTCGGTGTTATCTCCAGGGGTGCTCGGAAGAACAGGCATGGAATCCGCCGAGGTCATACGCGCTGTGTGCGGTGCTGTAAAGCCCGATACAATAATTGCCGTTGATGCTCTTGCCGCAGCCGATATGAACCGTTTGGGAACGACTGTGCAGATAAACGACGTTGGAATTTCGCCGGGTTCGGGCGTTGGAAACCGCCGCAAAGAGCTGACTAAAAACACACTTGGAACAAGAGTAATAGCTATTGGTGTGCCAACCGTTACAGATTCTTCCGTGTTTGGCGGAGAGGGCGGATTCATAGTAACTCCGCGTGAAATCGATTTGCTTATCTCCCGCGCGAGTGAATTATTATCTCACGCAATAAACTTTGCGCTACAACCCGGTATGGACCGCGAAATATTGCTTTCTCTCGTCTAAGACACAATTTTCCCGCATATAATTTATCGGGTGATAAATTATTATGAGGAATATGAAAGCAATTCTTCTGCTCACATTAGTAGCTGTCGTTTCGGCGGCTACTGTTTTATACGCTACGTTTACCGTTACCTTTTACGAGATTCCGGTATATGACAGCGAGGTTGTCGTATCCGAAGGGATAACAGAAAGCACCGAAAGTAAAAGCGAAATCACCTCCTCGGTTGATGAAACTGTGTCATCGGTTTCATCCACACCGTCGTCCGAGCCTGCCACAACGGTTCAGACAAACGGGGAGGTAAGCGGCGCCATAATTTCAAAACACATAAATCCGGCTTCGGCTCCGCTTTCCTATAGCGGGGTGTACCTGAAAAACAATTCGGGCGCAACTGTCGATATTAAAACCGAACTCAGCACAGGTGTAAGCTTAAAGGTAGAAAAATCCGCCGACCCGCAGGTACTTATAGTTCATACCCACGCCACCGAGTCCTATATGTTAGAGGAACGCGATTATTATACAACTGCCGATGCCTCGCGCTCGACAGATAATGCGGTTAATATGGTGGCAATAGGCGAAATAATGGCGCAAAAGGTGAAGGATGCGGGTTTTGGGGTAATCCACGACGGCACGCTGCACGATTATCCGTCCTATACCGGTAGCTATACAGCCTCGGCGAAGACGATAAACTCATACCTCAAGAAATACCCGTCTATAAAGATAGTAATAGACGTCCACCGTGATGCCGTAACTGACGGAAGCAACAAAACAAAGCTTATAACAGATATAAACGGCAAAAATGCTGCACAGGTGATGCTGGTTATGGGAAGTGAAACGGGTAGCGTAAGTAATTTTCCCGGCTGGAAAAAGAACCTTCGTCTTGCAATGCTTTATCACCAAAAAATTGAAACAATGTATCCAGGTCTTGCCAGACCTATTCTTTTAATGTCAAAGAAGTACAACCAAAATCTAACAAACGGCTCGATGCTCATAGAAATAGGAACCGACGCCAACACGCTCGATGAGGCTAAATATTCGGCAGAACTGGTTGGAAACTCGTTAGCAGAGCTGCTTTCTTCACTTTCGTAATATAGTAAGAGGTAAAAAGTCATATTGCAATTTTTTGTGCTTTGTTGTAGAATAAAAAGGTAAAAAATGTTACTTTTCGGAGGTATAAAATGATAGTAGCTGAAAGCCTTGACAAAAGCATTGTAAAAAAGGACTTTGCTCCCCGCGTTATTACACACGCATTCCACGATATTGACGGTACACATTCTCTAATCCGTGAATGGCCGCCCGTAATGAGTATCGTGCTTTATGACGTTATAGAAAACGGTTTGCCCGAAGATTATGACAGCGACGCTAACGTAAAGCGTCTTATCGATCTTGCAGGTACACGTCCTCTGCCCGAAACCGACAGATTCTGTATAGAATCGGCAGGACTCTCGGCCCTGACACAGATGGAGTGGTCAATTCGCCGCGCTATCGAAGAGGGAACCGTTAAGTTTGATTGTGATAAAACCGTAAACAGCGAAAAAATCAAGCGCATCTGGAAGGGCGAGGAAATTTTCACCGACCTGGCAGATGAGCCCGAAATCGAAGCCTTCTTAGCAGAGCATTCTCCGCGTCTTTTCCGTTGCTACGAAAAGGTGCTTAACGGCTACTGCCGCGACAAAAACCTTGAGGTTGCAAAGAATGACCCCGAAAAGTACAGAGTAGACGGTTCGTTCGAATGGATGAAATTCTTAAAGGACAACGGTGTTAAGAACTACTTTGTTACCGGCGCCGTTGTTGAAAAGGGAATGGGTATGTACGAGGAGGTTGAAACCCTTGGCTACCGTTTCGGAAGCGACGAAATGATGGAGGACATCTACGGTTCTACCTGGACCGAAAAGATACCCAAAAACGTCGTTATGGAAAATCTTATAAAGAAGCTCGGACTTAAGGCCGAAAACATATTGGTTGTCGGCGACGGCAGAAGCGAAATTTTTGCCGGTGTAGAGCTTGGCGCATTAACAATAAGCCGACTTGATGACAACGCCGATGCACAGCGCAAGATTCACGAAAACCTCGGCACAAATATGATTGTTAAGGATTGGACCGACCCCGCACTTTATAAAAATTTAAGAGCAGAATAATTAAAAGCACGTAGCGTTACGCTACGTGCTTTTTTACATATTTATGGCTGCTGCAATTTTTTCGGCGTTTTCAAGCAGGCTCTCGGTGTTGCAGTCAACGATTATGTCGGCGTATTTTTCATAAAGCGGCATTCTCTCAAGGAAAAGCTCACTAAGTCCCTCGCCGTCTTTAAATACAATACCACGCGTATTAAGGTTTGTTATTCTGCGTTCAAGCTCGCAAAGCTCCACACGAAGAAAAACAACCGTGCCTATTTCTTTGAGATGCTTCATTGCCTTTTCTCCGTATATGACGCTTCCGCCGGTGGCAATTACAGTGTTCTTGGTATCAATCTCGGAATTTATTCGTTCCTCTACGTAGGCAAAATAATCGTTGCCCTTTTCGTTTATTATTTCGAAAAGTTTTCGTCCCTCGCTTTGCTGTATAAGCAAATCAGAGTCAATAAAGCTAAACCCGATTAGCTTTGCCAGCAGGACGCCCACCGTGCTTTTGCCGCAACCGGGCATTCCTATCAGAATAATATTGTTTTTCATATTTTCACCTAGAATAGCCAAATGTCTTCTTTCTTTACGTCCGTTTTTATGCTTATATCGTTTCCGTCCGAGTGCAGCAGGGTATATATTTCTTCGGCTGCCGAATCGGCACTTCCTCGGTAGACGGAATAGGGAAGTGAACATTCTCCCTTTTGTCTGTCTGAAAAGATAATACCGTCCACACCCAGCGCATCGCAAAGCACGAAAAGCGCGTCGTCGCTATCGCACACTACAGGGGATAGACCATATTCGCGTACGGCGCGGCACAGTCTTGACAGTACCGAAGAGTCGCGTATGTCGCTGGTTACAATTCCTATGACCTTCGGTATACCGATACGTTTCTTGCGGCGAATGGCCTTATCGTAATATCCGGTCTCGCGCGCTGTGGCAAGAATTTTTTCTTTGGCGTCACGGCTTATTTCATCACTATCGGACAGCGCCTTTGATACGGTAGAAATAGAATATCCGGTAAGCTTTGCAAGTTCTGTTACGGTCATAGAATCAACTCCTTTAAAATTATGATATAAAAATTTTTACGGCTTGTCAACCGATTTTCGAAAAATTTTCGCACATTGACATTATATGTCTTTTGTTTTATACTGTTTTTTGGAGATTGGTGAGATATAAAACCTTTGGAGTTGATAAACTATGAAAAAATATAAGCTGTATCTGCTTGATATGGACGGAACCATTTATTTGGGAAATAATCTGTTCCCGCAGACTCCTCCGTTTTTAAGGTTTGTACGCGAAAGCGGCGGCGACTTTATGTTCCTCACCAACAATTCTTCCTCCAGCGCGGACAAGTACGTTAACCGCCTGCATTCAATGGGGCTTGACTATATCAAAAAAAGCGACTTTTTAACCTCAACCCACGCCACGATAGACTTTTTACACGATAATTATGAGGGTAAAAAACTTTATGCTCTGGGAACCAACTCTTTTGTCACAGAACTTAAGGATAACGGAATAAACGTAGTGACCGACCTTGAGGACGGAATAGATGCACTGGTAATGGGTTTTGATACCGAGCTTACGTTCAAAAAACTCGAGGACGCCTGCAAGCTTTTGGTGACGGGTGTCGATTATATTGCCACACATCCCGATTTTGTTTGTCCTACAGCCTACGGCTCGGTGCCCGACTGCGGCGCGGTTACCGAAATGCTTTATATGGCCACGGGACGCAGACCGATTGTTATCGGCAAGCCTCAGCCCGCAATGATTGAGTTAGCACT
>JAZUOJ010000032.1:0-13392 GCA_045604625.1 Acutalibacteraceae bacterium
CCAAGCGATTCAAAGCATCGGTTTAGCGACTTCAAAGTGTCACTTTCGTCCCTTGTGCAAAGCGAGGGAACGCAGATTATGACGTTCCCCCGATAAAATTTCCCTATTAGTTATTGATAAACTTTTCCTCGTCTGCCCAGCTGTAAAGCTTACGGATATCCTCGCCAACGATCTCGGAGGGATGCTCGGAAGCGAGCTTACGCATAGCATTAAAGTGAACCTGCGCGCCTGCATCAGACATATCGAGAAGGAAGTCCTTTGCAAAGGTTCCGTCCTGAATGTCCTTGAGGATCTTCTTCATTGTCTTCTTTGTTTCCTCTGTAATGATCTTCGGACCTGTGATATAGTCGCCGTATTCAGCGGTATTGGAGATAGAATATCTCATTCCTGCAAAGCCGCTCTGATAAATAAGGTCAACTATAAGCTTAACCTCGTGGATACATTCAAAATAAGCGTTTCTCGGATCGTAGCCTGCTTCAACGAGAGTTTCGTAGCCTGCCTGCATAAGTGCGCAAAGACCGCCGCAAAGAACAGCCTGTTCGCCGAAGAGGTCTGTTTCTGTTTCCGTACGGAAATTTGTTTCAAGAACGCCTGCGCGTGCGCCGCCGATTCCGAGAGCGTATGCAAGACCGATCTCAAGAGCATCGCCCGTTGCGTCCTGTTCAACTGCCACAAGACAGGGAACGCCCTTGCCGGCAAGATATTCACTTCTTACCGTATGTCCGGGGCCCTTGGGTGCTATCATAATAACGTTTACGTTCTTCGGAGGCTTAATGCAGCCGAAATGAATGTTAAAGCCGTGTGCGAAGGCTAAGGTCTTGCCCTCGGTAAGGTTGGGCTCAATGCTCTCTTTATAAAGTGCAGCCTGCTTTTCGTCGTTGATAAGAATCATAATAACGTCGGCGTTCTTTGCAGCCTCGGCAGCGGTCATAACGGTAAGACCCTGTGCCTCTGCCTTTGCCCAGCTCTTTGAGCCCTCGTAAAGACCAACTATAACCTTTACGCCGCTTTCCTTAAGGTTAAGCGCGTGTGCGTGGCCCTGTGAGCCGTAACCGATGATAGCTACGGTTTTGTTTGCTAGCTTCTGTAAATCACAATCCTGCTGATAAAAAATTCTTGCCATAATAAATTACCTCTTTCTGTTTTTATATAATTGTTACCTTGCGGATAGTCGTGTCGCCGCGTTCGAGCGAAACTATACCTGTTCGGCAAATTTCAAGAATTGTAAAGTCGTCCATAAGACGGATAAAATCGTCTATTCTGCGGCTTTCGTCGGTCATTTGAAGCATAATTGCCTCGCGGCTGTAGTCAACTGTTTTAACATCAAACGCCTCGGCTGCCGCGCGTATTTCGGGGTATTGCTCGGGCGTGTTTTTAACCTTTATAAGCATAAGTTCTCGGCTTACCGAGGTTTCGCCATCAATTTCCATAACCGAACAAACGTCAGGCAGCTTATAAAGCTGGTTTACAAGCTGTTTTTTAGCGTTCTTTTCGCCGTCAAACTGAACGGTTATACGCGAAAACTCGATAGACTCGGTTTCGCTAACCGTAAGACTGTTAATGTTAAATTGTCGGCGGCGGAACATGCTTGTTACCCTGTTTAAAACACCGAACTGATTTCGCACCAAAACGGCTACTGTGTATCTCTGCATATTACTCACCCACCTTTACTATCATATCATCCATACTGCCGCCGGGCGGAAGCATAGGAAGAACGAACTCGTCCTTGTCTATCGCACAGTCAATGAGGAACGGTCCGTCACAACTGAAAGCTTCGCCGAGTGCAGAGGAAAGTTCGTCAAGTGTGGTTGCAGTCGCGCCTTTCGCGCCAAACGCCTCGGCAAGGCGAACAAAATTGGTTTTGCGCTCTAAAACAGTTTCCGAATAGTGCTTATCAAAGAACAATGTTTGCCACTGTCGTACCATTCCAAGCACACCGTTGTTTAGCAACAAAATGACTATCGGCAACTTTTGCGAAACGGCGGTTGCAAGCTCGTTTAAGCACATACCGAAGCTTCCGTCGCCGGTTACCAGTACCGTGCGTTCGCCCGTTGCAAGGCTGGCGCCTATAGCTGCACCAAGACCAAAGCCCATTGTGCCCAGACCGCCGCTTGATATAAATCTGCGCTCGGTTTTAAAGCTAACCGTCTGCGCGGCCCACATCTGATGCTGACCAACGTCGGTTGCAACCGGTGTGTTATCACCAAGATAGCGGTTAAGCGTAAGAAGCACGTTTCGCGGTGTCATGCCCTCGCGGTTGTCGAGTGTCTCAACTTCTTCCTTGCGGAACTGCGCTATTTTTTCCTGCCACTCGGGCTTTTTGCCGCCGTTTATCTTGGGCAACAGCTTTTCAAGCGACAGCTTTATGTCTCCACGAAGTCCGTGAGCGACGTTTATGGTCTTTGAAAGCTCTGCACCGTCAATGTCTATATGTACTATCTTTGCGCGGGTTGCAAACTTTTCACGTTTTCCTGTTACGCGGTCGTTAAAGCGAACACCCAGCGCGATTATGCAGTCGGCGTTGTGCATTGCCGTTGAAGACGCGTAGTGGCCGTGCATACCCTGCATTCCGAGGAAACGCGGATGGTCGGTCGGTACTCCCGAAAGGCCCATCATTGAACAGCCTATAGGGGCGTCAATCTTCTCTGCAAGAGCAAGCATCTCCTCCTGCGCGTTGCTCGAAAGCATGCCGCCGCCGAAATAAATAAACGGTCGCTTTGACGAGTTTATGCACTCGGCAGCCTCGTCTATTCGCTTATCTCTCGCGGCAAAACGCGGTTCGGGTTGTGCGGGAGATTGCGGTTCATACTCATATTTTGCTATCTGGATATCCTTAGGAATGTCTATAAGTACCGGTCCCGGTCTTCCCGAAACGGCAAGACGAAATGCCTCACGCACCGTATCGGCAAGATTTTCTATGCTGCCTACAAAGTAGTTGTGCTTTGTTATGGGAAGCGTAATACCGGTAATATCAATTTCCTGGAAGCTGTCTGTACCGATTTGCGACGAGGGTACGTTTCCGGTTATGGCAACCATCGGCACCGAATCAAGATACGCCGTTGCAATACCCGTAACAAGGTTTGTAGCACCCGGTCCCGAGGTGGCAATAACAACGCCTACCTCGCCGGTTGCACGGGCGTATCCGTCGGCCGCGTGCGCAGCGCCCTGCTCGTGTGCGGCGAGAACGTGTTTAAGCTCGTCACGATACTTATAAAGTGAATCATAAACGTTTAATATCTGACCGCCGGGATAACCGAAAACGGTTTTGCATCCCTGCTCTATCAATGTTCTTACTAATATATCTGCGCCTGATAAAAGCATTTTATCTTCCTTTCACCAAGTTTTTAACAATCATTCGGCCCATTTCGCTGCAGCCAACCTTGCGGCATTTTTCCGCCTCACCAGCATCTGCCGGCATAATATCAGCCGTGCGAACACCGGTATCCAGTACCGCCGAAACAGCCGCCTCAATACAGTCGGCCTCTTCTGCCATATCGAAGCTGAAGCGAAGCATCATAGCCGCCGACAGAATTGTTCCTATCGGGTTTGCAACATCCATACCCGCTATGTCGGGTGCCGAGCCGTGAATGGGTTCGTAAAGACCACAGGTGCCATCGCCCAGACTTGAAGACGGTATCATACCGATGGAACCGGTAATCATCGACGCCTCGTCCGAAAGAATGTCACCAAACATATTCTCGGTTACCACAACGTCAAACTGCGCGGGATTTTTGACTATCTGCATAGCGCAGTTGTCGACCAGCATATCGGTAAGCTCAACGTCGGGGTACTGCTCTGCAAGGCGGTGCATAACCTTTTTCCAAAGACGGCTTGTGTCAAGCACGTTGCTCTTTTCGACCGAGCAGAGTTTTTTGCCTCTTTTTCTTGCGGTTTCAAAACCGATTTTTCCGATGCGCTCAATTTCGCTCTCGGTATAGCTCATTTCGTCTATAGCCTTTTGCTCGCCGTCACACTCTACCGTACGATGGTCGCCGAAATATATTCCGCCAATAAGCTCGCGCACGATTATAAAATCGATACCCTTTTCGACGATTTCCGCATTTAAGGGCGAAGCCGATGCCAGCTGACTCCATATTTTTGCAGGACGGTTATTACTGTAAACGCCCATTCCCGCGCGAAGACGCAAAAGTCCTTTTTCGGGACGCTTGTCACCCGGAAGCGAATTCCACTTGTCGCCGCCGACGGCACCAAGCAGGACGCTGTCGCTTTTAAGGCAGCGCGCAAGCATCTCCTCGGGCAGCGGGTCGCCGTACTTGTCTATTGCGCAGCCGCCCATATCTACGTCGGTATATGTAAACTTGTGACCGTAAAGCTCGGCTATTTTATCAAGCACCAAAAGTGCCTCGTTTACTATTTCGGGGCCTATACCGTCGCCCCTTATAACTGCAATATTCTTTTCCATTTTGTTCACCTAGTTTTTAAGGGATGCGAGCAAGCCGCCCTTTTCGATTATACTTTGAATAAACGGCGGGAACGGCTCGGCTTTGTAGCTTTTGCCGGTGGTTTTATCGGTTATAACGCCGGTGGTAAAATCAATTTCTACCTCGTCTCCGTCGGCGATTTCCTCTGCAGCAGGGACACATTCAAGTATCGGCATACCGATGTTTATTGCGTTGCGGTAGAAAATACGCGCAAAGCTCTTTGCAATAACACAGCCGCAACCACAGGTTTTTATGACAAGCGGTGCGTGCTCACGCGAGGAGCCGCAACCAAAGTTCCAGCCGGCAACTATTACGTCGCCCTTTTCCACACGCTTAACAAACGTATCATCTATATCCTCCATACAGTGAAGGGCAAGCTCCTCCGCTTTGGGGGTGTTAAGGTAACGTGCAGGAATAATAACGTCGGTATCGACGTTGTCGGGATATTTGAAAACCTTTCCGTTTGTGTTCATTACTTTTCCTCCACAGGTGTAATGTAGCCCGTAATCGCACTCTTGGCGGCGGTTGCGGGGGAAGCGAGATATACCTCGCTGTCTACGTGTCCCATTCTTCCTACAAAGTTGCGGTTGGTGGTTGCAATGCAGCGTTCACCTGCTGCTAAAATTCCCATATATCCGCCAAGGCAGGGGCCGCAGGTAGGCGTTGAAACAACAGCACCTGCATCGATAAACTCCGTAACGAAGCCGCGTTCTACACATTCGCGATAAATCTGCATTGTGGCGGGGATTATAATACAGCGCACACCGTCTGCCACCTTGTTACCCTTAAGCACGCGGTAGGCAGTTTCCATATCTTCCATTCTGCCGTTGGTGCAGCTGCCTATTACTACCTGGTCAATTTTAATATCGCCCAGCTCGCTTGCGGGACGGGTGTTTTCGGGAAGGTGCGGACAGCTTACTATCGGCACCATTGCCGACAGGTCGATTTCTATCGTCTGGTCGTACTCTGCATCGTCATCAGCCGTGTAGATTACCGCCTCGCGCTCACATCGTTCGCGCATATATTCGAGGGTTACCTCGTCCACGGGGAATATTCCGTTCTTTGCGCCTGCCTCAATTGCCATATTACAAATACAGAGACGGTCGTCCATAGAAAGCGTCTTTACGCCCTCGCCCACAAACTCCATACTGCGGTAGAGTGCGCCATCAACGCCGATTTTTCCTATTATGTAAAGAATAACATCCTTACCGCTGCAGTTGGCCGGAAGCTTTCCCGAAAGAGAAAACTTAATAGCCGACGGCACCTTGAACCAGGCAGTTCCGGTTGCCATTCCCGCAGCCATATCGGTACTGCCGACACCGGTAGAAAACGCGCCCAGTGCGCCGTAGGTGCAGGTGTGGCTGTCGGCGCCTATAATGCAGTCACCCGCCGTAACGACACCCTGCTCGGGCAGGAGTGCGTGCTCGATTCCCATTTTACCAACGTCGTAAAAATGGCTTACACAGTGGCTGCAGGCAAATTCGCGGCACTGCTTTGACTGTTCTGCCGCCTTTATGTCCTTATTGGGCACAAAATGGTCCAGCACTATTGCTATGCGGTCTTTATCAAACACCGAAGAAAAGCCCGCCTTTTTAAATTCGTTAACCGCCACAGGGGTAGTTATATCGTTGCCAAGAACTATATCCAGCTTGGCGCTTATGAGCTGTCCCGCCGAAACCGTGGGCAATCCGGCGTGGGCCGCTAATATCTTTTGAGTCATAGTCATACCCATAATTATTCCCCCTTTGTCATTGCGTTGTAGGCGCTAATAAGTGCGTCGGCACCCGCACGTATAATATCCGTGTCGGCACCCGCGCCCCAATAGGTAACGCCGTCCTTTTCTATTCCTATATAGGAAACGGCCGTACTGTTCGAGCCCTTGCCCTCAAGGCTGTGCTCGGTGTAATCCTTTAACTTACATTCTGTACCGGTAAAGGTTTTAAGTGCTGTGCTTACTGCATTCAGCGAACCGTTACCCGTGGTGTGAAGCGTCTGTTTTTCACCGTCGCGGCAAAGTGTAATAAACAGTTCTACTCCCTCTGCGCCCTGTGTAAAGTGCATTTTTTCAATAGAAATGGGCGCCTGACGGTTAAGATAATTTTGCTTGAATATAGAAAGTATATCCTCGACCTTAAGCTCTCTGTGCTCGTGGTCGGAAATGTTCTTGCAAAGGTAGCTTAAATGCTCGCGCATCTTGGCGGGAAGTATGTATCCGTAGGTCTGCTCAAGCAGATAGCCTATTCCGCCCTTGCCCGACTGCGAGTTTACGCGGATAACGTCGGCGTCGTAGGTGCGGCTGATATCGGTCGGATCGATCGGAATATACGGCACCGTCCATTCGTGCAGCTTCTTCTGCTCGCGCCAGTTCATACCCTTTGCTATAGCGTCCTGATGGCTGCCAGAGAATGCGGCAAACACCAAAGCACCCGCATAGGGTGAACGCTCGTACACGTGCATTCCGGTACACTTCTCATAAACCTCGACTATGGTGGGCATATCCGAAAGGTCAAGCTTCGGGTCCACACCGTGAGAATAGAGATTCATAGCAAGGGTGATTATATCTACGTTGCCCGTACGCTCGCCGTTACCGAAGAGCGTTCCCTCGACACGGTCTGCGCCCGCAAGCAGTGCGAGCTCTGTATCGGCGACGCCGGTACCTCTGTCGTTGTGCGGGTGGAGCGAAACGGTTACGTTTTCGCGGTATTTCAGGTTTTCGCACATATATTCAACCTGCGAGGCGTAAACGTGCGGCATACTCATTGCCACCGTTACGGGCAGATTTATTATTACGTTGTTATCGGGTGACGGTTCTAAAATATCAAGCACCGCGTTGCAAACCTCAAGCGCATACTCGGGCTCGGTTCCCGTAAAGCTTTCGGGCGAATATTCGAAGCGGAATTTGCCCTCATACTCGGCTGCCAGCTTTTTAACCAGACGTGCTCCCTCGACCGCAATCTGCTTTACCTCGTCCTTTGACTTTTTAAACACCTGCTCACGCTGGGCAACGCTTGTAGAGTTATAAAAATGGATAACCGCGTTGGGTGCACCCTTGCAGGCTTCAAACGTCTTGCGTATGATGTGTTCGCGGCTCTGTGTTAACACCTGCACCGTAACGTCATCGGGTATCATATCGTTTTCTATAAGGGTGCGCAAAAACTCATACTCGGTTTCGCTTGCAGCCGGAAAACCAACCTCAATTTCCTTAAAGCCAAGTTTAAGAAGAAGCTTATAAAACTCCAGCTTTTGTTCAAGGCTCATAGGAATTACAAGGCTTTGGTTGCCGTCGCGCAGGTCAACACTGCACCACTGGGGAGCCTTTTCAATATGGTCTTTTTCTACCCATTTATTGTAACCGGCGACCGGAAAATATCCCACGCCGTATTTGGTTGCGTCCATCATTACCCTAGAATCTCCTTAATTCTTATATGCTATGGTGTCAACTTCTACTAAAACACCCTTTGGAAGCTCGCGCACGGCAACACAGGAACGAGCCGGCTTGCCTACGAAATATTCGCCGTAGACCGCGTTAAAATCTGCAAAATCTTCCATATTGCGTAGATAACAGGTAGTTTTTATAACCCTGTCAAGTCCGCTTCCCGCAGCACTGAGCACCGCCGACAGGTTTTCGCAAACCTGCTCTGTCTGCTCTTTAATAGTAACTGCGTCAACGTTTCCCGTTTTAGGGTTTATGGCTATCTGGCCGGAGGTGAAAACAAAATCACCTACAACGGCTGCTTGTGAATACGGACCTATAGCCTCGGGGGCGTCGCCCGTGTGTACTTTTTCTATATTCATTTATAAAACCTCACGATATTATGTAAACTAAACTATTTTAAAGCCCTCGGCCTTAAGCGCCTCGGTAATTTCCTGAACGTGCTCGTAATTTCTGGTTTCCATTACAACGCGCAGGTAGCATCCCGTTACGCTTTCGGTTGCCGAATTGCGCTCGTGGTGAACGCTTGTAACGTTGCCTCCGCAGTCGGCAATTATGCGGGAAACATCCTTTAGCTGGCCGGGTTTATCGATAAGCTCGATAAGCAGGCTGCTGGTTCTGCCAGTCTTCATAAGACCGCGCTCGATTACGCGGGAAAGAATCGTTACGTCGATATTACCGCCCGAGACAAGGCTTACAACCTTTTTATCCTTTATGGGGAACTTTCCGAACATAGCTGCCGCTACCGAAACGGCGCCCGCACCCTCGGCTATCATCTTTTGCTTCTCTATCAACGCGAGTATAGCCGAAGCGATTTCATCTTCGGTTACGAGCGCGATTTCGTCAACGTATTTGTTTATTAGCTCAAAGGTGTTTTCGCCCGGCTGCTTAACCGCAATACCGTCGGCAATGGTGGAAACCGACGGAAGGGTTTCAATTTTGCCACTCTTTATAGAGTTATACATACTGGGTGCGCCGGCAGCCTGAACGCCGTAAACCTTTATTGACGGGCGAATGGATTTAATGGCGTACGCCACGCCCGAAATAAGTCCGCCGCCGCCTATAGGAACGATTACGGCATCAACGTCGTCAAGGTCGTTTGCGATTTCAAGACCTATTGTTCCCTGTCCCGCAATAACGTTTTCGTCATCGAACGGATGAACAAAGGTATATCCCTTTTCGTCTCGTAGCTCCAGCGCGCGTTTATACGCGTCGTCATAGCAACCCTCAACCAAGCAAACCTTAGCACCGTACGCCTTTGTTGCCTCTATCTTCGAAATGGGGGCGCTGTCGGGCAGGCAGATAAGCGAATCTATACCGATTTTAGATGCGGCCAGGGCAACACCCTGAGCGTGGTTACCTGCCGAGCAGGCAATAACGCCGCGACGCTTCTCCTCGTCAGACAGCATTGCAATTTTATATCCCGAACCACGCAGCTTAAACGAGCCCGTGTTTTGTAGGTTTTCCGGCTTTAAATATAGGTCGCATCCCGTTGCAATTCCGGGTGCGCGTACAACCGGTGTAGCACGCACAATATCCTTTAGTACAACCGATGCGTGAAATATTTTATCTAGAGTTAACATATACCTTACCTCCGGTAAAAGATATTCATTATATTATACTATAAAACAAGCACGATGAAAAGAGAAAACTTGAAAAAATAATAAAAAAACAGACCCTGCCTCTATACAAAGAGACAGGATCTTTAAAAATCTAAAAATCTTGCGGTACCACTCTTCTTGCCGCTTGCGCGACCACTCACCGTGACTATCATCACTCCCCGCGATAACGGTCGGGTACCGTCCGACTTAATAGTGTAAAAACACGTTCGGTCAAGCCACTCCGAGGCGAGCTTGTAGCGTTTCCTTCCATCGGCTCGCAGCAACCGCCGACTCTCTGATAGCGGGAAACACCACTTATTCCTCATCAAAATGTTTGAAGCGATAATATCATATTTTGCCTTTATTGTCAACACTTTTTTGCTTTTATGTGCTAAATTCGTAAACTATTGCTCAACTTCGGGCACGGCAACCGTAAAATTCTTGTTCAAAAGTGCCTTAGACAGCGCTTTTCCGGTCCTTGCTCGCTTTGGAAGCCACACGCCGTAGGCGTCGTCAAAATCGGTCGCATGAAGGTCGCTTCCGGCTATAATCGCCTTACCGGACGACGCAAACATATAGGCGGCCTTTATGTTCTCTTCCGGTTTGTTACAATAATTATAAACCTCTATTCCGTCAACCAATGAAAGGTCGGGCATTTTGTCAGGATCCGTTATATACGGGCGGTCACGAAACGGATGAGCGTAGGCAATAAATCCGCCCGCCGCGCGCACCTCGCGAGACCATAAAGCAATATCGGCGCGTTTGCCTTTCAGAAAATCTTCATATTCTATATGAAGACCCGGTCTTTCCAGCAAAAACTCCGGCTCGATTCCGCAGACTAAAAATTCTTTTCCGCCGCCGTACTGCTCCTCTACACCGAAAAGCAGGTCAAAATCCAGCTCTTTTGCGGTTTTTTGTCCCTCAAAATATGCGCGGCTGTATTCCATTACGAAATCGCGCCAGGGAAGGGTCCTGTCAACGCAGGTGTTTCCGCTGAAAAAATGGTTTGTTACGACAGCGCCCGAAAAGCCGAGCTCTTTATATCTTTTTATCATATCGTGCACACTGCTGTGCCCGCAGGCACTACCCTCTTGAGTGTGCATATGAAGTTCATATCTATACATACGTTCACCCCGCATAAGGTATTTTACTACTTTTAAAATCAAAGTCAATATGTTAAAATAAATTTACAAAATAAAGGATAATTATACACAATAAAGTGATACTTTTATATATGAAAGGCGGGGATTTAATGGATAAGAAAACCAGAAACACGATAGTCGGTGCGGCCGCTGTGCTGGCCGCAGCAGCAGGAACAACCGTAGCCGCAGCGCATTTTTTAAGCTCGCTCGCCATAAAGCGAGATTCGTTTGTGGCAAAGCGCGGCATAACCGACAAGATTTCGGGCGGAATAGATATGAATGCGCCCGGCGTTGCCGAGGCGATAAAATCTATTGAAGCGGCAAAAGAACTGAAGACCGAAACCGTGACAACCCAAAGCGACGACGGGCTGACACTTACCGGACATTTTTACCCTGCAGAAAACACAAAACGAATAGTAATAGCAATGCACGGCTGGCGTTCGACCTGGTCTGTTGACTACGGCGCATCCTACGAATTTTACCACAAAAGCGGTTGTGCAGTGCTGTATCCCGACCAGCGTGGCACGGGAGAGAGCGACGGCGAATACATTGGCTTTGGCGTGCTGGAAAGGCGCGACTGCCTTTGCTGGATAAACTACGTTATCGAGCGTTTCGGCACCGATATTCCCATATATCTTTCGGGCGTTTCTATGGGCGCTACTACCGTTTTGATGGCGCTAGGCTTTGAGCTTCCCGACTGCATTAAGGGCGTTATAGCCGACTGCGGCTTTACCTCGCCCCGCGCAATTTGGAAACACGTTATGAACAATAATCTTCGTATGTCCGACAAGCTCGCCTACCCCATTGTTAACTATATATGCAACAAAAAAGCGCAGTTTGACGGAGAGGAGTATTCCACACAAGAGGCGCTTGAAAACAATGAAATTCCCGTGCTGTTTATTCACGGCGGCGCAGACAAATTTGTGCCTATAGAAATGACGTTCCAAAATTATGAAGCGTGCCACGCCGAAAAAGAGCTGCTTGTTGTGCCCTCTGCGGGGCACGGAATGTCGTGTGTGACCGACAAACAGGCATACGAACGCGCTGTTAGAAGCTTTTTTAACGCACACGACGGATATTAAAAAACATAAAACCTCGATTTTCATCGAGGTTTTATTTTTTAAAGCGATATAAGTCCCATTCCAACCGCCAGCACACACAATATAATTCCTATTGTCTTGGCCCCCGCAAAGGTGAGCAACCCGATACCGATAATGCCAACTAAAAAGGCCATCATCCCTAAACCGCCATTTTCATCATCCATAATGCACCTCCAAAATATCCCGTTTTGGGATATTTTTATTATACCATTATGGGATAATAATGTCAAGGGGGGCGGGTTTATGCGACTAAAAATGTTAAGAAAAGCACGCGGTATTTCGCAGCTGCGACTGGCAATGGACCTTAATATGAATCAAAACAGTATAAGCCGATATGAAAGCGGCGTGCGTGAGGCCGATTACGCAACACTTATAAAATTTGCTGACTATTTTAATGTTTCCATTGACTATCTTCTAGAGCGCACGGATAACCCAAACTTTCTAAAATAACCATAAAAACAAAAAACCTCGATTTTCATCGAGGTTTTTAATTTTACCATATATCATCCGGTAGAGTAATTGAACCCTTGACCGAACTGGTCTGAGTCGAGGTTGTGGTTGTCGGCTCATCGCGCTCGGTGGTTTCATTGTCCTCATTTCCGCCCGAAGGAGCGCTGGGCTCTGACGTTACGTCATCTTTCGGTTGTTCGGAAGTTGTGGTAGTAGCCGGATTCTGCGATGTGGTTGTTGTAGCCGGCTTTGATGACGAAGTGGTTGTTGTGGGTGCAGGCGCGGTTGTGGTTTCTTTATCGTCGGAATCTTTATTGCCGAACAAATCATCAAACCACGAGCCTATGCTGTCCCAAAAACCACCTTTGTCGTCATCCTTTTTATCCGAATTTGTATCTTTTCCCGATTGAGACGAGCTGGTACCGCTGACGGTGGGAGCATCGTCAAACTCGTCTTCCTCCGTCTGGTAGCCATCATCAACGGGCGCACCTACCGAGCCGGTATCCGAGGAGACACCGGAAGTGGTATTTGAACTTTCGTTAGCGGATGGTTGCTGCGACACAATTCCATCAGACACAATCGACGAGGTTGCATTTGCGTCCCCGTCTTCGGTTTCACCATTAACAGAAGACGTATCCACCTCCGCCGACTGGGTAGGCGGGATATATCCCGACGAAAGGATATATTCGTCGGGATTTTTTTTGCATCCTGCTAATGTCAGCACCATTAAAAGTGCCAGTAAAGCGACGACCGGTTTCATATTAGTCACCGAACTCGTGCTCGGGGGTGTTATCGCCGTCATCGTTTCCGGTATCGGACATAACGCCGATATTGTTCTGGAAAGCAACTTTAAGCGTATTAAGCTCTGGTGTTTCGTAGTTACGCATTGTTTTTACCTCTCTTACTGTGCAGCCTTTGCCTCAAGTGCCAGTGCCGCATCGCCGTAGCACATCATTGCCTTTACAAGGTTCTGAAGTGCGGTGTCGGTGCTGTTCCACTTGGAAGCGGCATAAGACTCTATGCTGTAGTGCAGGGTCTTTCCAAGAGCTTCGCCCTTGTTGTTTTCAATTGTTGCTGTAAGCTCGTCGCTCATTGCGGCGGCGCCAAGCATATTGAAGTATACGTAGTAGCGGTTGGTGTAACCTTCTACCGGTACGAAGTACTTCGAGAATACATACCACTCATTTTCACCTACGTTGAACTTAACGCGCATACCGTCGATGT
>JAZUOJ010000033.1:0-19068 GCA_045604625.1 Acutalibacteraceae bacterium
AGCATTAAGCGATTCTGCCCTACCGATCATTTTTATGGTTATTGGGGTTGAAATACCTATGGCTTCATCGGTCAAACCGTTTGCCTCGTTACCGATAAGCGCGGCACATCCGTCTTTAAAATCAACATCGGTAACCGACGTTGCGTTTCTTGATACAACGCAGGCATAAAGTTTAAGCCCGGATGCTTTAAGCTCACCCGTGAAATCGTTTGTTACTATAACGGGCAGGCGCAACAGCGCACCCATAGACGCACGTAGCGCTTTGGGCGAAAAGGGGTCACATCCGCCGCCCGAGGCGATAATACCGTCGATACCCAAGGCTTCGGCAGTTCGGGCAACGGCGCCTAGGTTTGACGGGTCTGAAAGGTTTTCAAGCGCAATATATTTTCCTTTTTTGTTTATTATATAAGTACCTATATTATTACGCTTACAAACGCATACAATTCCCTGCGGAGATTTTGTATCGGAAATCTTTGAAAAAACGCTTTCCGACACGATATAACACTTCTCTGCACAAAGTGACAGATTTTCAATATCGGGACTGTGCTTTTCGGCAGCCTCATCGGACACGATAAGCGCAGAAAAAGTATAACCGTTTTCGGCGGCATCGCGGCACAGACGAAGTCCTTCAATGACGAAAAGACCGTGCTCCCTACGGGACCGGCCGGAATTATTTAGCTGTGTTACCAGCTTGATAAGGGAATTATCCCTGCTTGTAATTTTAGTGAAGGGTAACACCGACACACCTCCGTTTCGGCAGTATGAGGTTTGCCCGACTTTAAAAAAATGCCGCCCGAGAGCAAGATAAGCCTCGGGCGTAAAAACATTATTTGCTTAAAGCCTTCTTGGCAGTTTCTGCAAGAGTAGCAAAA
Source organism: Acutalibacteraceae bacterium (assembly GCA_045604625.1). Lineage (GTDB taxonomy): Bacteria > Bacillota > Clostridia > Oscillospirales > Acutalibacteraceae > SIG589. The sequence continues at coordinate 873 of JAZUOJ010000033.1, forward strand.
CCGGCAGCATCGTTTACAGCCAGATCAGCCAACATCTTACGGTTTAACTGTACACCGGCCTTTTTAAGACCGTTCATAAAGGTTGAATAGTTCATACCGTTGATTTTTGCAGCCGCAGAAATTCTGGTAATCCAAAGGCGACGGAAATCGCGCTTTTTGAGTCTGCGTCCGATGTAGGCATAGTTGCCCGACTTCATAACAGCTTCTTTAGCGGTTCTAAAGAGCTTTGATTTTGCGCCAAAATAACCCTTAGCGAGTTTTAAAGTCTTTTTTCTTCTTTTGCGTGTGGCTAACGCACCTTTTACTCGTGCCATTTACAGCATCCTCCGTTATTCTCTCAAATTTCCCTTTACTTGTAGGGAATCATTTTCTTGACTGCTGCTACATTTGTTGTGTGCGCAACCACAGTCTTACGCAGATTTCTCTTGCGCTTGGTTGTTTTCTTGTTCAAGATGTGTGACTTGTAAGCATGTGCGCGCTTAACCTTGCCGGTCTTGGTAAGCTTAAAACGCTTTTTTGCACCGCTGTGTGTTTTAATCTTAGGCATTTTAAAATCCTCCCTTTATTATGCAACTATTTAGTAGGCTTCGGGGCGAGGAACATTAACATGTTTCTGCCCTCCATTTTAGCAGGTTTTTCAACAACAGAAACCTCTTCGCAATATACTGCAAAACGGTTCATGGTATCCAGTCCGATTTCCGGATGGCCCATTTCACGTCCGCGGAAGCGGATAGAAACCTTAACCTTGTTACCGGAAGTTAAGAATTTTTTAGCCTGGTTGCCTTTTGTTTCAAAGTCGTGGGTATCAATGCTGAGACCGAGACGAATTTCCTTGATTTCAACAACCTTCTGATTCTTTTTGGCTTCCTTCTCGCGTTTTGCCTGCTCGAAACGGTATTTGCCGTAGTCCATAATTTTACATACGGGCGGGTTTGCCGTGGGAGCAATATTTACGAGATCAAGATCTTTTGCGTATGCCGCCTTTAAGGCATCTGCTATTGGAAGTATTCCGAGCTGTGAGCCGTCGGAGTCAATAACTCTGACCTCTTTAAAGCGGATTTCTTCGTTGATGGCAATTTCCTTGCTGCTAATGGGTAAACACCTCCAAATAAGTTAAAAGCGTGGGCGGCAAAAACCGTCCACGCATAATAAGCCCATAAGTGTAATATAGGAACCTATTAACCCTTTAGGTCGAACCTCGGGGTGAGAACGGATAGCCGTATCTGCTTTATTGTAAGTCCTATTGTAACACATTTTTCCTAATTGTCAAGCAAAATTTAGAATGTTATCCCTAAATACTTTACATACTCCTCAAGGCACATATCAAGCTCGTTCATTTTCTTTGCGTGCTCTACACCTACGTAGCGGTAGTGCCAAGGCTCGTAAATTATTTTTGTCATATCCTGCTTGTCCTTTGGATAGCGCATAACAAAACCGTATTCTGCGGCGTGCTCCTGCAGCCATCTGAACTGGGCAGTTCCCTCAAAAGACTCCTCAACCGAGTTAAGGTCAACCGCCAAGCCTAAATTGTGGTCACTTGTTCCGGGAACGGCTACGATAGTTCCGGCTTTTGCCTTAGCGTCAACTTCACTATAGCCCTGGTTTAACCATTTCTGTACCTCGGCATTATAGAGGTTTGTCTGCTTGGTAAGCGTGCGGAAGCAGGAAATTACAAGCAGATTTACCCCATCGCGGTCGGCGGCGGCAAGCATATTATTCAGTTCCCCTACCGCGCGGGCGTCAAAGGACATTCCCTGGTCTCTGGCATAAGCAGGCGTAATGAGTCCGGTATCAACCGTGAAATCGGCAGGAAGAACGTTTTCGCTGTTAGCAAGGCGCAACATCCACAGTTCCTCTTGCGGCACAGTAGGCTGTGAAGAAATGTTTGAGGATACGTCAACCACAGAAGATGTATTTACCTCGCTCTGTGATATATTTTCGCTTTGCAGAGTTTTTATTTCACCACGAAGGCGGATATTATCCGCAAGCAACGCAATAGTTGCGGCAGAAAGAACCACCGCAACTACGCATAGGAAAATTAAAGCTCTTTGTGCGGGTGAAAAACGTCTGCGTTTTTTACGCACATGTGTACTCATTTTTACTCTCCGTTAGATTATTCTGATGCGGATAATTTCGGTTCCGATGGCTTCTATCTTCTCGGTAACAGCAGCCTCGTCGAACGCACCGACATCAAGCATAGTATATGCATAATCGCCCTTTGACTTATTGATAAGATTTTCGATGTTAACATTTCCCTCTGCAACGGCAGTTGTAATACGGGAAATAATGTTAGGAACGTTTTTGTGGATTACACAAATACGCTTTTCGCCGCTTCTGGGCATAAATGCCTCGGGCAGGTTTACCGAGTTGGAAATGTTTCCGTTCTCAAGATAATCGGAAAGCTCGCGCACTGCCATTACTGCGCAGTTTTCTTCAGCCTCGGGTGTGGATGCGCCAAGGTGAGGAATTGCGATAACGCCGTTAACGTCAAGCAGTTCATCCGACGGGAAGTCGGTTACGTAGCTTGCAACCTTGCCGGATTCAAGCGCAGCCTTAATATCTTCGCTGTTAACAAGGTCTCCACGGGCAAAGTTAAGAATACGAACGCCATCCTTCATTATGGAGATGGTTTCGTTATTGATAAAGCCCTTGGTATCCTTTGTAAGCGGAACGTGAATGGTTATATAGTCGCACTTTTCGTAAATTTCCTTTAAATCCATAGCGTGAATCGCGTTATGGGTAAGATGCCAAGCAGAATTAAGCGAGAGATACGGGTCGTAACCGTAAACCTTCATACCAAGCTTATTAGCGGCATTTGCAACCTGAACACCGATAGCACCAAGGCCGATAACACCGATGCTTTTACCAAGAATTTCGGGACCGGTAAAGGCACTTTTGCCCTTCTCTACCATTTTGCCAACCTCTGCACCGTTGCCCTTTAAGGTCTTTGCCCATTCGATACCGGCAACAACCTTACGTGAGGAAAGCAGCAAACCTGCAAGCACAAGTTCCTTAACCGCGTTTGCATTTGCACCGGGGGTATTGAAAACTACAATACCGTTTTCCGAACAACGGTCAATCGGAATATTGTTTGTACCTGCGCCTGCACGTGCGATAGCCTTTAGGCTTTCGTCAAAAACAGTATCGTGAAGCGATGCAGAACGAACGATGGCACCGTCGGGATTTGCAACCTCGTCCCCAACCGTATAGTTTGCGGCATCGAGAAGCGAAAGTCCGTTATTTGAAATTTTGTTGTATGTCTTAATGTTAAACATTACTTTTTCTCCTTTTCAAACTCGTTCATAAAGTCAACAAGCTTGCGAACGCCCTCGATAGGCATTGCATTGTAGATAGATGCGCGCATACCGCCAACCGAACGGTGTCCCTTAAGATTTACAAAACCGGCTTTCTTTGCAGCGGCAACAAACTCAGCATCGAGCTCGTCGTTTCCGGTTACAAACGGAACGTTCATTAAGGAACGGTCCTCGGGAACAACTGTACCCTTAAAGAGCTTGCTGTTGTCGAGGAAGTCGTAAAGAATCTTTGCCTTTTCCTCGTTGTACTTCTTCATATTCTCAAGTCCGCCCATAGTATCACGAATCCACTTCATTACGAGGCCTGCAACATAGATAGTATAGCAAGGCGGTGTATTGAACATAGAACCGTTATCAGCGTGGGTAGAATAGTTGAACATCGTGGGTGTGATATCCATAGCGTTGCCGATAAGATCTTTACGGATAATAACGATTGTAACACCTGCGGGAGCAACGTTTTTCTGTGCACCGCCATAGAGTACGCCGAACTTCTTAACGTCAATCGGCTCGGACAGCATGCAGCTGGAAATATCAGCAACAAGCGGAACGTCTCCGGTATCGGGAAGTGTATTCCACTTGGTACCGTAGATGGTGTTGTTCATACAAATATGGAAATAGTCAGCGTCCTTTGTAAAGGTCGACTTATCAAGTTTCGGAATATAGGAGAAGGTCTTGTCGGCAGAGGAAGCAATAACCTTTGCCTCACCGTAACGCGCGGCCTCCTGATATGCTTTTTTTGCCCACTGACCCGTAACAACAAAGTCAGCCTTTCTATTTTTATTCATAAGGTTAAGCGGGAGCATAGCAAACTGAGAAGATGCACCACCCTGCAGGAAAAGGACCGCGTACTCGTCGGGTATGTTCATAAGCTGACGTAAAGTAGCCTCGGTCTCGTCAAAAATTACCTGATACTCTTTCGAGCGGTGGGACATTTCCATTACGGACTGTCCGGTTGTTCCAAACTCTAACATTTCTGCGGCGCAGGTCTTTAAAACTTCCTCGGGTAACATGGAAGGACCGGCACTGAAATTATATACTCTTGCCATAAAATTTTACCTCCAAAAATAACTGTTGTTACATTATATTGTGGGCGTTATCTAAAGTCAATAGGTTTGTTAAAAACTTGTCAATGTTTTTCTGTTTGGCAAAAATATTTTGTTAATTTAATAACAATTACCTATTATGTGCTGTATTTCCCCTTTTGTCGACATAAAAAAATCTACCCCTCGACAAATGTCGCGGGGTAGATTTTACTTTTTTCTAAACAAACCATCAAGCCTCTGCCGGTTTGTTTTCCATAATTGCACGGAAGGCGTCGCCCGTAATCTTTTCTTCCTCGAAAAGTACCTTTGCAACTTCGTGCAGTTTTTCCATATTGCCGTTTAAGATATCGATAGCTTTTCTGTACTGCGCGCCGATAGTAGACGAAATTTCTTCATCTATCTTGCCCGCAGTAGCATCGGAATAGTTGGGGGTGGACGAGAAATCGCGTCCGAGGAAAACCTCTCCGTCATTATCGCCATAGGCAACAAGGCCTAACTTTTCGCTCATTCCGTAGCGGGTTATCATCTTACGGGCAATTTCGGTTGCACGCTCAATATCGTTGGATGCGCCCGAACAAATATCGTTTTGCGTAAGCTGTTCAGCAGCGCGTCCTGCAAGAAGCGAACAAATCTGCTCAAGCATTTGATTTCTGGATACGTGACCCTTTTCCTCGGTAGGCAGATACATTGTGTATCCGGCAGCCATACCGCGCGGAATAATGGAAATCTGATGAACGGGGTCCTGTGTGGGCAGGAAGTATGAAACCACAGCGTGACCTGCTTCGTGGTACGAAGTTATCATCTTGTCCTTATCGGATATGACGTGTGACTTCTTTTCTGTTCCCATAACAACCTTAATTGTTGCCTCTTCTATCTGACTTTCGGTTATTGCCTTAAGTCCGTGACGGGCAGCCAGAAGCGCTGCCTCGTTAAGCAGGTTTTCAAGGTCTGCACCGGTGAAGCCTGCGGTAGATTTTGCAATTGTCTTAAGGTTAACGTCGGGGCCAAGCGGCTTTCCGCGTGCGTGAACCTTTAGGATATCTTCTCTTCCCTTTACATCGGGGTAGTTTACGGTAATCTGACGGTCAAAACGGCCGGGGCGCAGAAGTGCACGGTCAAGTATATCGGGGCGGTTGGTTGCGGCAATAACGATAACACCCTCGTTGGTGCCGAAACCGTCCATTTCAACCAGCAACTGGTTTAACGTCTGTTCGCGTTCATCGTTTCCGCCGCCAAGGCCGGCACCACGCTGACGTCCGACAGCATCGATTTCATCAATGAAAACAATAGACGGCGAGCTCTTTTTTGCTTCCTCAAACAGGTCGCGTACACGCGAAGCGCCTACGCCGACAAACATTTCAACAAAGTCAGAGCCCGAAATTGAAAGGAACGGAACGCCTGCCTCGCCCGCTACGGCACGTGCAAGCAACGTTTTACCCGTTCCTGGAGGGCCTACAAGAAGCACTCCCTTTGGAATTCTGGCACCAAGCTCGTTAAACTTTTTAGGATTCTTAAGGAACTCGACAATTTCTGCAAGTTCTTCCTTTTCCTCATCAGCGCCTGCAACATCGACAAAGGTTGTCTTTTTGCGGTCGGAATTTTTGCGGATTCGTGCCTTACCGACACCCATTGTACGATCCATACCCATAGACTGGTTCATACGCTTTGTTATGAATATCCAGAAGAATATCATAACACCGAGAGTCAGCACGGTTGGTATTATATTTACAAGCCAGGATGCCTGACTACCGCTTTTATAGTTGTACTTTATAACCTTGTCTGTGCCTGCGTTTTGACGGTTTATCTCCATAACCGCATCGTTGACGTCGTTATAGAATATTGACGCGTCGGCAACGTTATACGAATAGGGCTTTCCGTCGTCGCGGCGAATATATTTTAATTCGCCCGAATAAAGGTTAAGCTCGTATTCCGAAATCTCGTTACTCAGCACCATATCGACAATCTGATAGTACTTTGTATCGGGCTGATTACCCAGACTGTACGTCACGGCGGCGATAGACAAAATAAGCACTATCGGCACAGCGATATACAAGATTATGTTTTTGAAATTTTTACCCAAAAAAGGCACATCCTTTCTAAGATAGCGTTTTACTTTTCGTAAACGCTGCGCTTTAAAATACCGAGACAGGGTACGTTACGGTACTTTTCATCAAAATCAAGTCCGTATCCAACTACGAATTCGTCCGGAATTTCACAGCCGACATAATCGGCCTTAAGATTTGCAGTTCTTCTTGAAGGTTTATCAAGGAAGGTGCAGATTTTTATGCTCTTCGGATTGCGGTCCAACAGCATCTTCTTAAGATGTGACAATGTATTTCCGGAATCGAGAATATCCTCAACTATGAGAAGATCATAACCGTTTAAATCAATATCAAGGTCTTTGATGATTTTAACACTGCCCGAACTTTCGGTGCCGTTACCGTATGAAGACACAGCCATAAAATCAATCTTACAGGGTACGGTTATAACGCGCATAAGATCTGCCATAAACACGACAGAACCCTTGAGCACGCTTACAAGCAATAAATTTTTATCCTGATAATCTCTTGAAATTTCGTCACCCAGACGCTTAAGAATACCCTCAATTTCGCTCTCGCTGAGCAGTACTTTTTCAATATCGTTCATCATAACTTAACTTCCCCCAAATAAGCTAAAATTATCATTTTATGTTTCTTCCCAATTAAAAATCATAACATTTTTTGTGGTATCGTCCACACAAACTCGCTGTGCAACGCCAACACCACACACCCACAAAACTCCGTCGCTGTCCGCCGCTATAGGAAGCGCAGAACGAATGTGCAGCGGTATATTTTGTTCATTATAAAGCTTTTTAAGGGTTTTCGTTCCTCTGCCGCCAAGCTTTATACTGTCACCCTCCATACGGGTACGCAGAATGACTGTATCGGCTATTTTATCACAGTCGATTGCGTTTTTTAATAACAATTTGTTAACTTTAAGCAATAAATCAAAATTTTCTTTTGAAACTATCCTTTTGTCAACCTTAAAAGTCTTTATTTTTTCGTTTCCGGCCATTCTAAGACGGTAACCGCTAATCTCAACCATACCACCGGGAACGCTCACACGGTTTTTTTCGCCCAGCATACCGCATATTTCGTTAATATGAAGAAAATCAGCCGATTTGCCGGTTTCACATTCAATATATCTGGCTACAAGACGGGTAATAATCGCCCTATCCTTTACCGAAGACAAATCGAGCACTCCGTCTTTATAACAACGCGCAAAGTTCTCATCCGCCAGTCGTTCTATCAGCAACAGGTCGTCCTCTGCCGAAAGGCAAAAACGCGTGACGGCATTATCAAACGCGGGATTTATACCGCGAAGCACCGGCACAGCGCCGTGACGAACCTTATTTCTTGTATATTCATCTGTAAAGTTAGTACTGTCGGTCACGAAAGAAAGACCGTTTTCAGCACAGTACTTCTCTACCTCTTCCCTTGTGCAGAACTTAAGCGGGCGGATAAAATTATCTCTTACGGCAGGTATGCCGCACACGCCGCGAAGCGCCGTTCCGCGAGATAGGTTTATAAGCACGGTTTCGGCATTATCGGTGGCGGTATGTGCCGTAGCAATTTTACCGCCAAGCTCTGCAAAAAAGGAATATCTTGCACCTCGCGCGGCAAGCTCTATACTCTCGCCGTTTTCTTCTGCCAGCTTTGCAACGTCTACGCTTTTTAAGGTAAGCGGAACATGGAGCTCAGCACACAGTTTTTTTACAAACTGCTCGTCGCGCAGCGACTCTTCCCCGCGCAGATTATGATTAAGATGTGCGGCGCAAAGCTTAATTTTAAGCCTTTCCTTTTGGGCAAAAAGCAGATGAAGAAGCGCTACGGAATCCGCACCGCCCGAAAGCGCCACCGTTACGGTATCGCCCGCCGACAGCATATTATAATGCCTAATAGCCGAAAGAAATTTTTCAGTCATTAATGATACACATCCTGTGAAGTGAACCTTGTATGTTCTCCGTCCCAATGCAGCGGAACATCCTCAATAGCACCGTGTCGGTTTTTGGCTACCATGCATACCGCCTTGGTCGGGTCGCTGCGTTCGGCGTCGTCAGCCTTTTCGCTGTCATAATATGCCTCGCGGTACAGGAAAAGAACAATATCGGCATCCTGCTCGATAGAACCCGAATCACGCAAATCGGAAAGCGCAGGACGGTGCGACTTTAAGGTTTTACCTTCGGTAGCACGCGAGAGCTGAGCACACACGATAACCGGAATTTTAAGCTCCTTAGCCATAATCTTAAGGCTACGGGTAATTTCACTTATTTCCTGAGCGCGGTTTTCCTTCTGACGCGGAGAATGCATAAGTCCCAAATAGTCGATAATTACAAGGTCGACCTTTTTCATACGGCGAAGCTTTGCCTTCATTTCGGGTACGGTTATACCCGCACTTTCATCAAAGAAAAGATTTGCCTTGCCAAGGTTTGCACCCGCCTGCAAAAGTCTTGTCCACTCATCCTCGCTGAGTTCGCCGGTGCGAAGCTTTTGGCTTTCGATGGCCGCCTCACTAGAGAGCATACGCTGAGCTAATTGGTCACGGCTCATTTCAAGCGAGAAGAAGCAAACGGTTTTACCCGCATTCACAGCTACGTTACGCGCAATATTAAGCGCAAACGAGGTTTTACCCATACCGGGACGGGCACCGAGAATTATCATATCCGACTTGTTAAGTCCCGTTATTACGCGGTCAAGTGCCGAAATGCCGGTAGGAATACCGATATATTCATCACGGGTGGCAGGGTCGTTTATTTTGCTTAAACGGTCAAACGTTTCGCCCGCTATAACGTCTCTAATATGGGTGAGTCCGGTTACGTCAATACCCTCACGTATTTCAAATATGCGTTGCTCGGCAGAATCAAGAAGTCCCGAAGAATCCTTTGCGTTTTCCTCGATATCCTTTATGATGTTCTGTGCGGCAAGCATAAGAGAGCGCGAATAATAGCGATCGCGTATTATCGCAACATATGTAAGAATGTTTGCCGACGAGGGCACAGCCTGCATAAGCTGGGAGAGGTATGCTTTACCTCCCGCCTCGTCATAAACACCGTCACTCTTTAATTTTTCAAGCACCGTTACAAAGTCGATATCGTTACCGCCAAGCTCAAGCATATGCGATAGTACGCTGTAAATTTCGCGGTGCTGAGGTATGTAGAAAAAGTCGGGTTTAAGCTGGGACGCGACAAGATTTATGCTGGGCGGATCTATTAGGATAGAACCCAATACTGCCTGCTCTGCCTCAACAGAGTACGGCAATTTGCGCCCCTCTAAATCTAAAATCAAGTTATTTTCAGCCATTGTTTTCTCCTACTCGGCTACTACCACATTAACTTTTGCGGTAATTCCGTTATAAAGTTTTACATCGGCAGAATATGTGCCGAAAGCCTTGATATCGTTCATAGAAACCTTTTTCTTGTCTACCGATACCGAGAAAGTATTGTTTATCTCGGCAGCAACCTCTTTCGAGGTTACTGCACCGAATAATTTGCCCGAAGCGCCGGCCTTTGCCTTTATGGTTACGGTTTTGCCGTTGATTTTATCGCAAACAGCCTGTGCTGCAGCCTGTTCTTCACGCTTGTGGTGGTCGGCAGCGCTCTGCTTTCCGCGAAGCTCGTTCATAGCGGCACTATCTGCCTCTATTGCCAATTTTTTAGGAAAAAGGAAGTTACGTGCGTATCCGTCAGATACGTTGCAAAGCTCGCCCTTTTTTCCGTGTCCCTTAACATCTGCAAGTAAAATTACCTTCATTTTTATATCCTCACTTTAAAAATTAAACGTACATAATTATCGGTAAAATCATCGGGCTGCGACGGGTTTTTTCGTACAGATAACGCGAAACCGCATCACGAACGCGCGTTTTTACCGTATTCATATCATTTATGTGCCTTATATAGCACTGTTCAAGCGCGTCACACGCCGCCTCGGTTGCATTTTCCATAAGCTGTTCCGATTCACGAACGTATATAAATCCGCGCGAGATAACCTCGGGTCCTGCCAAAACTTCTCCCGTTATGCTATCCATTGTGACCGTAACGACAATTACGCCGTCCTCTGCCAGGTGTTTGCGGTCGCGTAGCACCGTACTGCCGACGTCACCGACACCCAGTCCGTCAACCAGCACCCTGCCCGCCTGAACGGTATCAACAATTTTAGCGCTGTTTTTTGACAGCTCGATAACGTTTCCTATGGAAGAAATTATAACGTTGCTGTGGGGGATTCCCATAGCTTCGCCTATCTGCGCATTTTTAACGAGATGCTTTTGTTCGCCGTGTACGGGAATATAATATTTAGGCTTAACAAGATTAAGCATAATTTTAAGTTCTTCCTGACACGCGTGTCCCGAAACGTGAACATCGTACATCTTTTCATAAACAACGTTAGCACCGCGCTTCATAAGCTCGTTAACGACACGGCTTACAAACTTTTCGTTACCCGGAATGGGGGTTGCCGAAATGATTATCATATCGCCCGGCAAAATATCGACGTTTCGGTGGTCGTTATACGCCATTCGGTAAAGTGCCGACATCGGCTCGCCCTGACTTCCGGTTGTGATAATTACCAGCTTGTCAGGTGTGTAATTTTTAATTGCCTCAATGTCAATTATCACACCGTCGGGCACCTTGAGATATCCAAGCTCGGACGCAACCGAAACAACGTTATTCATACTTCTGCCCGAAATGGCTACCTTTCGGTCACAGCGTACAGCCTCGTCAATTATCTGCTGGATTCTGTGAATGTTTGACGAGAAGGTGGCAACGATTATTCGGTGTTTGCCCGCTTTTTTGAACAGGTTGGAAAACGATTCGCCAACTATTCTTTCGGATGAAGTAAAGCCCGGACGCTCGGCGTTCGTGGAGTCGGCAAGCAGCGCCAAGACGCCCTCTTTTCCAAGCTCGGCAAAACGCGCAAGATCAATTACCTTATCGTCTATCGGGGTGGTATCAATCTTAAAGTCACCCGTCTGCACTATAGTTCCCGCAGGGCAACGTATTGCCAAAGCAACCGCGCCGGGAATAGAATGGTTTACGTGTATAAACTCAACCGTAAAGGCGCCGAGTTTTTCGGTTTTTCCCGCCTCAACGGTGTTTAGCTGTGCCTGGCCGAGCATTTTATGCTCGCGAAGTTTACCCTCTATGAGCCCAAGACTCAGCTTGGTTCCGTATATCGGCACGTTAAGATTTTTAAGCAGATACGGCACGGCACCTATATGGTCCTCGTGTCCGTGTGTTATAACAAGTCCCTTAATCTTATCCTTGTTTTTTACAAGGTAGTCAAAATCGGGAATAATTACGTCAATACCGGGGGTATCCTCATCCGGAAAGGTCATTCCACAGTCAACTATGAGCATACTTTCGCCATAGCAATAAAGGGTTAAGTTTTTACCTATCTCGCCCAAGCCGCCAAGCGGTATAATACGCATTTTAGGGGCGTTTTTTCTGGTCTGCTGGCTTTTTTTGCCCGTCTGTTTTTTTGGCGTTGTACTCTTTTTTCTACTATCGGTGTTTTTTTGATTTTTCTTACCGTTTATCTGTTTAGTTGTCTTTTTGTTCTTTTGACTTTTTACTTCTTTTTTCGGTGCTGTACCGTTCTTTTTCTTTGCACCGTTTTCACTACCTTTTTGGGGCATTAAACATAGTCCTCCTTATTTTAGTATGTATATCAAATAATAATCTTAAAAATATAAATATCCAGAATAATTTTAATGTTTATTTCCCTTTATGTCAAGTCAATGTTTGTAGATAATATGGTCAAAAGTGGTAAAAAATAATCAAAACCCCTGAAATACATTCAGAGGTTTTATTTTTACGCTATTTTGTTGTGACCAGATTTTTTGCAAACTCATAATAAATCAAGAACTTTAAAGCGTTTACACCGTTCTTTACCAAAAGTTCATAATATGTTTTGCCCACGCTAAAGACAAGTGCCTTTTGTCCGTGCATTGCCATATCCGTGATATCACTAAGGCTAATTTCTATATTACCACAGCTTATCTTTTCGGGCGATATTGAAAGCATTCCCTCCGCGACAAATGTTTCGGTGTGGTTTTTTACGGTTTGCAGTTTTGCAAGCGGTGCGGTTAAAAACTTACCTTCAAAAACCATTTTCTCGGTTTCGCTTTTTTGCCAGTCGGAAAACTCCTTTAAATTTTTAAAGCGTGTGCCACAAAGCATCCCGTATTCGTCATATTTAAAGCTGTGAGAACAGCCGTTACAGCTAACGGTATCACCGCTTGAAGCAAGGGTATCAACCCTACCGCAAGAGGGACATACAAACATTAAGTTTTCAAGCCGCTCAGCAAGGCGTTTGCCCTTATAGCATTTAGGGCTCTCTGCCTGGCGCGCATAAGCGTCCTCGTAAAGGTCGGTTGTAATTATACTATAGATCTCGTCAACCGACATACTATCAATTTGTTCCTTTGTGTATACACTAACGGGCGAACCGTAAACCCTACCGCGGCGGGAAGATGCACCCGACCACATAGGACTGGCAAAATAACCGCCGATTATTTTGTAGGTTACAAGTCCGCAACCCGCACTTTTAATCAGTTTTGCGGTAGACGGAAGTATAGGACAGGTAACGCCGTCCCAGCTTCGTACACCCTCGGCAAAGACGCAGACGCTGGCACCCTTTCTGATTCTTCTTATAATCTCGATAACAGCCGCGTTTGCGGGTGCACCTTTATATCTTGTTATCGGTGCCAATGCAAACTTAATAAATTTATAGGCGTTCTTCCAACGTGCAATATGCTCACTTGCGACAAAGTACATTTGACGCGGAAAGCTCATTGCCACAAAAAGCGGGTCAAAATCGGTGTTGTGATTTGAAAGCACAATATATTTTTCCGGCAAATTTTTAGCAACCTTAAACCTATATCCAAACTTTATGTAAAGGAACACCGCGACCAAAGGTCGTAACAACGTGTATATAATGATATGCTTCTTACTCACAAAATCACCGCCTAATTTCACTAGTCATTATTATAACAGTATTCGACAAAAATCACAATAAAAAAGATAAAAGAGTCCCGAAAAGCATTCGGAACTCTTTAAATTTTTATTGCCAACCCTTGCAAACGTCTATCCACTTGTCTGTTTTTGATAGCAGTTGTAACTCATCGAGGGTAAGCTCTATTGCGCTGTTGCTGCTTCCGCAGGCTGGAAAAACGGTAGCAAAACGTTTAAGTGATTCGTCAAGATAAACCTCTACCCCGTCGCTTACTGCAAAGGGACAAACGCCGCCGACCGCATGACCGATAAGCGTTTCGGCTTCATCGGGTGTTAGCATTTTTGCTTTAGTTCCAAACTGTGCTTTATATTTCGGGTTATCGATTTTTGCATCGCCCGCCGCAACAATGAGTATTGGGGTTTCGCCCACCATAAACGAAAGTGTTTTGGCGATTCTGCACCCTTCACAGCCGAGCGCCTCGGCGGCAAGTGCAACCGTTGCGGAAGACACCGAAAACTCAAGTATGCGCTCAGCAAAGCCCAACGGTTTAAAATATTCTCTTACTTTTTCTATAGACATAATTATCCCTCACAAAAAACCGCAGCGGTTAAACTGCGGTTTGTGTTTACAGTTTGCAGACGTCAGCGTCGGTTATAAGATGGAAACCGGCAGCCTCGAGTGCGTTTTCTGCCAACTTGTTATTTTCAACACGCAACACAACGTAAGCGTGCTTTTCGGTGCGCGACATAAAGGCATACAAATATTCCATATTTATATGATTTTTATCCAGTACCTCAAGCGCTGTAGAAAGTTTACCCGGCTGGTCGCCGATTTTTACACCTACAACGTCGGTAGTTTTGATTAAATAGCCCTCTTCGGTCAGGGTTTTCATTGCCTTTTCATTGTCGTTTACGATAAGGCGCAGAATACCGAATTCCTGTGTGTCGGCTATGGAAAGTGCGCGGATATTTACATCGTGGTTTGCAAGGGTGCTTGTAATATTTACAAGTGCGCCCTGCTTATTTTCAACAAATATTGTAAGCTGTTTTAATGACATAACTTCTCCTCCACTCTAATCAATAAGTTTACGCTTGTCGATAACGCGGACAGCCTTGCCCTCGCTTCGTGCGATGCTCTTAGGTGCGACAAGGTGAACGCTCGGGTTGATGCCGAGCATTGTCTTCATAGCGGCGGCAAGTGCCTTTTCACGTGCGGTTATACCGCTTACGGTATCGCTGAACTGGTCGGCGGTCATCTCTACTAAAACATCAAAGGTGTCGTTATTGTTGGCGCGGTCAACAACTATCTGATAGTTGGGCTCGTAACCCTCATTAAGCAGAACGGTTTCTATCTGGCTCGGGAATACGTTTACGCCGCGAATTATCATCATATCGTCGCTTCTGCCCATCGGCTTTGACATCTTAATATGTGTTCTGCCGCAGGAACAGGGTTTGCGCGAAAGCACGCAAATATCGCGTGTGCGGTAACGAAGCAGCGGGAATGCTTCCTTATCGAGCGAGGTAAAGACAAGCTCACCTTTGCTGCCCTCGGGAAGCACTTCGCCGGTTTCAGGGTCTATAATTTCGGCCAGGAAGTGGTCCTCGTTAATGTGCATACCGGTCTGTTCACAGCACTCAAAAGATACGCCGGGTCCGGAAGTTTCGGTAAGGCCGTATATATCGTACGCCTTTATACCGAGTGCCTTTTCTATACCGCGACGCATTTCGTTGGTCCACGGCTCGGCTCCGAAGATGCCTGCTTTTAGCGGAATCTGGTCGGGTGTGTAGCCCTTTTCCTTAAGAGATTCGCCTATGTATGCTGCGTAGGACGGTGTGCAGCAGAGAATTGTAGCACCGAGGTCGGTCATAAACTGAATCTGACGGTCGGTATTTCCCGACGACATAGGAAGTGTAAGACAGCCAACACGATGGCTTCCTCCGTTGAGTCCGGGACCGCCGGTGAAAAGTCCGTAGCCGTATGCTACCTGGCAAACATCATTCTCGGTTCCGCCTGCAGCCACAATGGCACGCGCACAGCAGTCTTCCCACAAATCTATATCGTGCTGGGTATAAAATGCAACAACGCGACGTCCGGTTGTACCCGACGTAGACTGTATACGAACACAATCCTTAAGGGGCTTTGCCAAAAGTCCGTACGGATATGCGTCACGCAGGTCGCTTTTGGTCAAAAACGGCAACAGATGCAAATCTTCTATTCCGTGAATGTCCTCGGGTTTTACACCCTTTTTGTCCATAAGGTCACGGTAATACGGAACGTTTTCATAAACGTGCTTTACTTGTTTTACAAGCTTTTCTGACTGAAGCTTTTTAATTTCTTCAACCGGCATTGTTTCAATTTCTTTTTGATAGTAGCGCTGTTCCATTTCGTATGCTTCCTTTCGTTACGAATTATATCCTAAATCAAAGGCTTTCTTATTCATTTCTACAAACTTGGGTGCTACGGTATTTTCGATAGCGGTTATCCAGCGGTCGTACGGAATATCAAAATAACGCGCCGCCTTACCCATAAGAACAATATTTACGGCTTTAGCCGAACCTGCAATCTCAGCAAGGCTGAGAGCGTCAAGCGCATCGATGTTTACACCTTTTTCCAGCAACTCGTCAAGCACCTTTTCGGGATACTGTGCCGCGCCGATAATAACCGGCATGGGATCTATTTGCTGGGTATTTACAACAATGCGTCCGCCTTCCTTAAGGTAGCGTGCATAGCGTGCAGCCTCAAGCTTTTCGAACGAAATAATTATATCGGCTTCGCCGTCGGTTACTATGGGTGAATACACCTTCTGTCCAAAGCGGACATACGTAACAACCGAGCCGCCGCGCTGACTCATACCGTGAACTTCGCTAACCTTTACGTCGTAACCCTCGTCCACCAAAAGTCTGCCGAGGAGTTTGGAGGCAAGCAGACTTCCCTGTCCGCCTACGCCCACAATCATAACACTTGTGGTCTTCATACTATACCTCCTAAACAATAGCGTCAAAAGCGCAAAGCTGCTTACAAACGCCGCAGCCTACGCACAGTGTGTTGTCAATTTTCGCTTTTCCGTCCTTCATACTGATGGCAGGACATCCAAGACCCATACATTTTTTACAAGAACGGCACTTGTCGGTATCAACCGAAAGCGGTGCCTCGTGTTTAACCGATTTAAGCAGTACACAGGGCCTACGGGATATGATTACCGACGGTTCCTCTGCTGCAAGTTCTTCAAGTACTGCAGTTTCACAGGCCTTAAGGTCATAAGGGTCTACAACGCGAACGCGGTTAATACCAAGCGCCTTGCAAAGCGCCTCTAAATTCACCTTTGCAGCGGGGTCACCCTTTATGTTATAGCCGGTGGTCGGGTTTTGCTGGTGACCTGTCATTCCCGTAATCGAGTTATCAAGTATAATAACGGTTGAATTGGTAGCGTTATAAGCAACGTTTACAAGTCCCGTCATTCCTGAGTGCATAAAGGTTGAATCGCCTATTACGGCAACCGAACGCTTTTCTGCATCCTCACCTCTGGCGGCGTTAAATCCGTGAAGTCCTGAAACGCTGGCGCCCATACAGAGTGTAGAATCAAGCGCGCTAAGCGGGGGTACGGCACCCAGAGTATAACAACCGATATCGCCCAATACCGTAATTTTCTTTTTGGCAAGCGTATAGAACATACCTCTATGCGGGCATCCTGCACACATCATAGGCGGACGGTTTGGGATATCCGAATCGGCCGTAACAACCTTTTTATCTTCCTGTCCGAAGGCAGCCGCAATAGTTGCTTGAGAAAACTCACCCAGGGGTGAGAAAAGCTCCTTTCCCACAACCTCAATACCGAGCGCACGAACGTGTGTCTCAATAATGGGGTCAAGTTCTTCAATTACATAAAGCTTTTTAACCTTTGCAGCAAAATCGCGTATAAGCTTTTCGGGCAACGGGTTAGGCATACCTATTTTAAGTATGCTTACGCTGTCGCCAAGCGCCTCTTTTACATATAAGTACGAGCAGCCCGACGTGATAATACCGATTTCTTCGGAATTAAATTCTACCGTGTTGTAAATACAGTCTTCGGCAAACTCGGCAAGCGCAGCTGTGCGTTCCTCTACAATGGGATGACGCTTGATAGCGTTGCCCGGCATCATTATATATTTTGCAGGGTTCTTTTCATAATCCTTCAAAACGGCAGGCTCTTTTTCGCCCGTTTCAACTATTGACTGGCTGTGAGCGATACGTGTGCACATACGAAGCAGCACGGGTGTATCGTACTTTTCAGAAAGCTCGAAAGCTGTTTTGGCATATAAATATGCCTCGTTAGAGTCGGCAGGTTCGAGCATAGGCACCTTTGATGCAATTGCGTAATGACGCGAATCCTGCTCGTTCTGGGACGAATGCATTGCGGGGTCGTCTGCGACGCAGATAACCATACCGCCGTTAACACCTGTATAAGACAGTGTGAAAAGCGGGTCTGCGGCAACGTTTAGTCCCACGTGCTTCATAGCACAGGCAGAGCGTGCACCGGCAAGACTGGCACCGAAAGCCACCTCTGCCGCAACCTTTTCGTTGGGAGCCCACTCACTATGTATATCATCAAACTTAGCCAAAAACTCGGTAATCTCGGTCGAGGGGGTGCCGGGATAGCTGGAAACAACACCAAGCCCACCGTCGTGCAGTCCCTCTGCGACTGCCTGATTTCCTATAAGTAACTTTTTCATCAAAATTCCCTTTCTTACGATTTGTTCTGTGAATCTACAAGGCCTTCGCCGCCGTAAATTTTACGTAGCTTCGGCTTTTCAATTTTACCCGTAGGATTACGAGGAACATCTGCAAAAATAATCTTTCTGGGTCTCTTATAACG
>JAZUOJ010000034.1:0-13975 GCA_045604625.1 Acutalibacteraceae bacterium
GCTTTTAATTATGTCATCTGAATTTCCTTTTGCAAAGCGATACTCTGAACTATTGAGTGCTTTGCCATAGTCATAATCATTTACATCCGGGTTTACTGCTCCGTAAAGAAAATAGCACATAATAGCCCCCCTTTTATAAAATTATATCATTTGCTGCTTATTTTTTCAACCTGGAGAACTCAATCGCCGAATCTTGCTTGACTGATTAATAAAATTAGTGTAAAATGTGTCTATCCGCTCGTGGCGCAGCTGGATAACGCAGCAGATTCCGATTCTGAAGAACGGGGGTTCGAATCCCTTCAGGCGGGCCAAAAAAACAAGCAGGGTTTAACCCTGCTTGTTTTTTACTCTCTATAGCCCTGGGGGTTGTTTTTCTGCCAACGCCAGGTATCTTCACACATTTCTTTTATTGTTTTCTTAGCCTCCCAGCCAAGGACGTCCTTTGCCTTTTGAGCGTTTGCATAAACCTCGTCAGGATCGCCGGGACGACGGGGAGCAATAACGTAGGGTACGGTAACGCCCGATGCCTGCTCGAACGCGTCTTTAAGCTGTAAAACGCTGCAGCCGTTTCCTGTACCCAGGTTGAACGGTTCACATCCCTCGTTGGCAAGCACCCAGTCGGTTGCCTTTACGTGGCCTGCTGCCAAATCGACAACGTGAATATAGTCGCGCACGCCTGTTCCGTCAACGGTATTATAATCATTTCCGAAAACATTAAGCTTTTCAAGTCTGCCAACTGCAACCTGAGATATGTAGGGCATAAGGTTGTTGGGGATTCCGCGCGGGTCTTCGCCAATTGTTCCGCTTTCGTGTGCGCCGATGGGGTTAAAGTAACGAAGAAGTGCGATAGACCAGCTGTTGTCCGACACATAAAGGTCGCGCAGTATTTCTTCTATAAAATACTTGGTTCTGCCGTAGGGGTTGATAGCGCCAAGCGGCATACCCTCCTTAAGCGGCATTTCGGTGGCAACACCGTAAACGGTTGCAGAAGAACTGAAAACGATTTTTTTAACACCAAACTCCTCCATAACCTCAAGCAGGTACAGAGTGCTGATAAGATTGTTATCGTAATACTTAATAGGTAGTTTAACCGACTCACCTACCGCCTTAAGTCCGGCGAAATGAATAACCGATTCGATTTTATTTTCGCTGAATATTTTTCTTAAAGCATCCTTATCGCGAAGGTCATCCTCGTAGAATTTGATTTTTTTGCCTACGATTTTTTCAACACGATTTAACGACTCGCGACTGGAATTATCGAGATTATCTACTACTATTACATCATAGCCGGCTTCGGTCATAGCAATGCAAGTATGGCTGCCTATATAACCTGCGCCACCGGTTACTAATATTGACATATTTATCATCTCCCACAACATTATACATTAAAACACCGATAATTAAAAGTCTTTTTTTCAAAATATTTTTATACCCATATTTTGTGGTTTAAAAGTGTTTGTCGGCAAATTACGACTACCGGTTGTAAAAGAGAAATTTTTGTCGTTTTTTTGTCGGTTTACAAGTAAAAAATTTAATGTTATAATTATTTAAATTTCGAAACGGAGATGTAAAATGACGTATTCTGTTAACCCGCAATCACTCTTCGGTGCCTTTTCGGTGCCCGGTGACGTTGTGGACAAGCACATAAAACTGGCAGGTGCCGTACAGCTTAAGGTGCTGCTTTATATTTTCAGAAACCCCGCCGCCCCGATAGAGGCAGAGGGCATTTCGGCGTACCTGTCTGTGCCCGCTTCGGACGTGCGCGACTGTCTGCAGTTTTGGGCTGACGCGGGAATACTCATTTGTGACGGCAAGGCCGTATCTATAAACACGGGGGAAACCAAAAAGGCCCCCGCCCGCACCGTGCGCCCCAAGGCCATAAAGCCAAGCCACAGTGAGGTTGCAAAACGCGGGCTTGAAAACGAGGAAATTTCATTTTTACTGCGCGAAACACAACAAAAACTCGGCCGCACACTACGCGATAGCGAATCAAGCACGCTTGTTTGGTTGTACGACGACGAGGGTGTCAGCGTTTCGGTGCTGCTTATGGCGGTGGAGTTTGCAATAAGCGACGGCAAGGGCAACATAGGCTACATAGAAAAGACCGTTCTCGACTGGATTGATGGCGGCGTTGAAACTGCGGCAGACGCCGAAAAAAAGATTGCCGAAATTTACAAAAACAGAACCTACTTTGCCATTCTTAGAACCGCATTCGGTCTCGGTGACCGACTGCCCGGCAAAAAGGAGCAGGAATACGCCAACCTATGGATAGGAGAATGGAAACTGAGCCGAGATATGCTTCGCGCCGCTTATGAGACCTGCGTGGATAACACCGGAAAGTATTCCCTGCCCTATATTGCAAAGGTTTTAAAAATGTGGCACGAAAAGGGGTATAAATCGCCCGAAGATATTAAAGATGAAAAATCACAGACCGCACCGCGCAGCTTTGACACAAGCGACCATTCGCTTTTCCAAAGTATGCTTAGTGCGATAGATTAGGATTAGGAGAAAATAAAATGGGTTTTAGCAGTGCCGTATATAAAGAGGCATTTGAAATTAAAAAGCAGCAACAACATAACGCGAACCTACGTTTTGAAAAACTTCGCGATGAGCTGTATTCCGCCAACCCCGAGCTTTCCGAGATTGAAAGACAGCTGCGCGCACTTGGCTCTGCGGCTGCCATTACCGCTATGTCGGGTGACGAGGAAAAGGTAAAACTTCTGCAAAAAGAGGCTGGTTTACTTCGCAGTAAAAAGGAAAAGCTTTTAGCAGGTGTAGAACTCCCATCGGTGCGATACGACTGTCAAAAATGCAAGGACACCGGATACGATGAAACCGGTAAGATATGCGAATGTGTAAACACTATTGCCAAGCAGATAGTATATAAAAACTTGAGCGAAGAAATGCCGCTTGAATCTTCGACGTTTGAAAATTTTGACCTTAAGTTTTATAGCGACAGCAAGGATGGCGCTACCTCCCCTAAAAAGAGGATGACACAGGTGCTGAAAATCTGTCGCGAGTTTTCCATAGGCTTTGGAAACGACGGCGGAAACCTACTGTTTTTAGGCGGTGCAGGTCTTGGTAAAACGCACCTATCCCTCGCTATTGCGAACGAGGTTTTAGCACAAAACCACTCGGTTGTTTACGGCAGCATTCAGAACCTTATAAACAAAATATCAAACGAGACGTTTTCTTACAAGGGAACAACCGACGTAACCGACGGAATTTTAGGCTGCGACCTGCTGATTATTGATGACCTCGGCAGCGAGATGAGCACTGCTTTTTCGCAGTCCTGCATTTATAACATAATAAACACGCGCATAATGCGGTCGTTACCGACCATTATAAGCACCAACCTGACGCTTGAAGAAATAGAAAGACAGTATACCGCACGTGTTTCGTCAAGAATTATCGGAAACTACACTCTGCTACAATTTTTGGGTACCGATATTCGCCAGCAAAAAGCCATTTCGGCTATGAAAAAGAAATAGTACATACAAAGCCACCCAAAAAGGGTGGCTATTGTTAAAGGGTGATTAAAGTGAAATTTTTAATACGCAAAGCCGAACCCTCCGATTCTGCAGAAATACTTGATTTTCTAAAACAGGTAGGCAGCGAAAGCGATAACCTCACCTTTGGGAAAGAGGGACTGCCGTTTACCGAAGAGCAAGAACGCAATTTTATTGAATCAACAAACAGCTCTAAAAACAACTGTATTATAGTTGCCTGCGGCGGTAATAAAATTATAGGCAATGCTAGTTTAGGCGGAAACAACTGCGACCGAATGAAGCACCAAAGAACACTGGGTATTTCGGTACTTAAGGACTACTGGGGTATGGGCGTTGGAAGTTTGCTTTTGTCGGAGATTATTAAATTTGCCAAATCTTCGGGGACGGAGATAATAACCCTTGAGGTACGAAGCGATAACCTTCGGGCTATTGGGTTATATGAAAAGTTTGGATTTAAAAAGATAGGTCAGTTTAAAGGTTTTTTCAAAATTGACGGTAAATACGTTGATTTTGATTATATGAATTTATATCTGTAAAACGAAAGCTCTGTGCTATGCATAGAGCTTGTTTTTTATAAAAAACAGCACCCACACAAAGTGAGTGCTGTAATCTTTTCGATAATACAATTATCTCTTGGAGAACTGAGGTGATTCCCCACGGTGTGGGGAAATGTCGCAAAGCGACAAAAGGGACGGGCGCCGTCAGCGCCGCGACGAGCGCGAGCCGCGCAAAAAAACAGCACCCACACAAGTGAGTGCTGTAATTTCTTCGATAATGTAATTATCTCTTTGAGAACTGAGGTGATTCCCCACTGTGTGGGGAAATGTCGCAAAGCGACAAAAGGGACGGGCGCCGTCAGCGCCGCGACGAGCGCGAGTCGCGCAAAAAACAGCACCCACATAAAGTGAGTGCTGCAATTTCTTCGATAATGTAATTATCTCTTTGAGAACTGAGGTGATTCCCCACGGTGTGGGGAAATGTCGCAAAGCGACAAAAGGGACGGGCGCCGTCAGCGCCGCGACGAGCGCGAGTCGCGCAAAAAAACAGCACCCACACAAGTGAGTGCTGTAATCTTTTCGATAATATAATTATCTCTTGGAGAACTGAGGTGCGCGACGAGCTCCCTTGAGTCCGTACTTCTTGCGTTCCTTCATTCTGGGGTCACGGGTAAGAAGTCCTGCGTTCTTGAGTGCGGAGCGAAGCTCTGCATCGTACTGAAGAAGTGCACGGGAAATACCGTGACGGATAGCACCGGCCTGACCGGTAAGACCGCCGCCTGCAACGGTGCAAACAATGTCAAACTTGTCTGCAGTTTCGGTGAGGTTAAGCGGCTGACGAACGATGAGCTTTAAGGTCTCAAGACCGAAGTAATCATCGATGTCGCGATTATTGATTGTGATTTTTCCTGTTCCGCTATAAACACGAACACGAGCGACAGAACTCTTTCTTCTGCCGGTTCCATAAAAATACGGTTTACCTTCAAACATCTTTATTCTGTCTCCTCTCGTTAAAATTCAAATGCTTCCGGCTTCTGGGCTGCGTGCTTGTGCTCGCTGCCGCGATAAACATGAAGACGGGTTAAAGCCTTACGGCCTATGGTAGTATCCGGAACCATTCCCTTAATAGCAAGCTCCATTGCAAGCTCGGGACGGGTTTTCATAAGAGTGGAATACTGAGTTTCCTTTAAACCGCCTACATAACCGGTATGACGCTGATAATATTTCTTTTCAAGTTTCTTGCCTGTGAGAACAGCCTTCTCTGCGTTGAGAACTACAACGAAATCGCCGCAGTCAACATGAGGTGTGAACTCAGGCTTTACCTTACCGCGAAGCAGGTCGGCTGCTTTAACAGCTACTCTTCCGAGCGGCTTGCCGGCAGCATCGATAACGTACCACTTGCGCTGTATGGTGTTAGCATTAGCCATAAATGTGGACATAACATAAACCTCCAATATTTTTCGTGCCTTGACATAATATCATAAGCCAATAGCTTTGTCAACACCTTTTTTCTAAAATTTTAATTTAAAAACGGCTACCTCGTTTTTTCTCCGTTTTTCTCTTATTTTCTCTTGTTTGCTCACTCGCGATTTTTATTTTTGCGCAAAAAAATACCGCAGGCAACGATGCCTGCGGTTTATATTATTAAAATTCAAGTACAGAAAACAGTCCGAAATGGTCAGACGGGAACTTTCCGTCCACCGTTTCATCCATTAACCTCTGCGATATAGGCGTTACACGGTCGTTTACAAAGCAATAATCAATGTGCTGATTTCTATAAACAGCGGGGTCATACGCGTGATAAGTGTCGCGCGTATCATTTGCCGTTTGGGCATTTACATCCAAAAAATTATCTGTCATAGCCGCATAACCGACGGTATCGAGTTGCATATTAAAATCACCCGTTATAAAAATCGGATACTTCGCAAAACGCGCCGCACGGTTTGCTATAAGACCTGCGCTTTTCACCTGTCCGCTATCGCCAAAACCAAAATGAGTATTCATTACAACAAAGGTTTTGCCGGTGCCGTTTTCTCTAAGACGAGCGTACACACACATTCGATAACAGTTATACACCTCGTCCCAACCGCGCGACTCCTTATCGGGCGTGTCGGACAACCAGAAATAACCTGTTTCCAAACAGTCAAACATATCTTTACGCCATAGTATGGGAGAGGATTCAACGTCCCCTTCTCTTGCGCGATATTTGTTGAAAATTGCGTATTTTGAAAGATAATATTTTTCAATAAACGGCTCCCACGCCGGACGCATTTCCTGAAAGCAGATTATATCAGCGTCGTAGGCCGACGTGACCTTATCAAGGCGCACGGCGCGTTCGGGTATAGAATTGCCGTTAGGATCATCGCAACAACGGATATTAAAACTTATTACCCGAAGTTCCATACTTAGTCTTTAAGCGCGCGGTCAAGCCAAACGGCGCCCAGGTCCATAGCCTCGTAAAGGCCGGTTTTTTCGCTCTTTTTCTTTACTCTGTCCTTTTCGGGGATTTGAGTATCGCTTAAGAGCAGCTGCACAGCGATACGCTCGGGCATTTTTCTGCCGTCCTCTTCCTTTTCGGAAAGAATCTGGAGTTTCACAACATACTTTTCGGACATATCACCGTAGTATATTTCTTTTCCCTTGCGCACAAGCGGTTTGTTTTTATATGTTAAAAATTCCTTTTCAGCCAAAAGTAACCCTCCAATGTTAAATTATAAAGGTATTTTACCACAATGTTTCTTTTTTGTAAAGTGCGATAAATTTTTGATAAATTTTACAAGGCATATTGAAAACCAAAATTATGTATGATATTATATATAATGTATTGAGTATTATGAAAGGATGTCTTCCTATGCGCCCCAAGGTTTCTGTTTCGGTAGTAAGCTATAACAACGGCCAGCAGCTTGTTGACTGTATTGAAAGTATGCTGGATTGCTGTACCGGATGCGACCTTACGATTTATCTCATTGACAATTACGGAAACGATAATCTGCGTGAACGTTTTTGCAAATATCCGATAACGATAATAGACGGACACGGCAACGTAGGCTTTGGTGCCGGACACAATTTAGTGCTCGATTTAATCGACTCCGATTATCACGCAGTCGTTAACCCCGACATTAAGTTCAGCGAAGATACCTTTTTGCACCTTTGCGAATTTTTGACCGAAAACACCGACACCGTTATGGTTACACCTAAAATTTTAAATGTTGACGGTTCTATTCAGGGACTTCCCAGATTAAAGCCCACGTTTCGCTATCTTTTAAGCGGACGCGCACCGGGGCTTCAGCACGTTCGTAACCGTTACACAATGTCCGACCGCGATTTTGATACTGCGTTTGATATTGAGTTTTGTACCGGTTGCTTTTTTGTAATGCCGACCAAAATTTTCAAACAGCTTGGCGGTTTTGACACCGATTTCTTTATGTATTTTGAGGATACTGACATAACCCACCGTGCCGCCAAACTGGGACGCGTGCAATATGCGCCGGTATCTAAGGTTACACACGCCTGGAACCGCACAAGCAAGCGCAGCGTAAAATACTTTATCATACACGTTAACGCATACTTTAAATATATACACAAATGGGGGTTCAGACTATGAAGCTTTTCATAACCGGTGCTGCCGGCCAACTCGGAAACGAGATTTGCCGCATAATTGCCAGAAAGAAAAGTGATATAGGTGATATCGACCCCCGTTTTTTAAATGCCGAAATTACGGCGGTTGACATTGACAAGCTTGACATTACCGACTACGATTCGGTTTTGGATGCGGTTTCCGAGGCGCGCCCCGACGTGATTATAAACTGTGCAGCTATGGCCAATGTTGACGGTTGCGAAAGTGATCCCGATAGTGCGTTTAAGATAAACGCGGTAGGCGTTCGGAATCTGGCTGTTGCAGCCGAACGAGTCGGCGCAAAGTTTATACACATTTCAAGCGACTATGTTTTTGCAGGCGACGGCGACCGTCCATATAAAGAATGGGACCGCACACACCCGAAAAGCGTTTACGGTGCATCGAAGGCGCTGGGCGAAAAATACGCCCTTGTCTTTTGCAAGAAGAGTTTTGTTGTGCGCACCTCCTGGCTATATGGACAAGTAGGCAAAAACTTTGTAAAAACCGTACGAAAGATATTAAAGGAAAAGGGCGTTATTACGGTTGTAAATGACCAGCGCGGTAATCCCACTAACGCCAGTGACCTTGCACATCATTTATTGCTGTTGGCGCTGAGTGAAGAATACGGAATTTACCACTGTACCGGCGAGGGCGAATGTACCTGGTTTGAGTTTGCGACCGAGATTGCCCGTCTTTCAGGTTACCCTGACGGATGTGTAAAACCCTGTACTTCCAAAGAATACAAGAGCTCCGTTAAGCGTCCTGCCTATTCTTCGCTTGATAATATGGCTCTGCGCTGTTCGGTTGGCAATAAAATGCGGGATTGGAAAACAGCGCTCTGTGAATATATAAACACGTTGGAGGACTAAGATGAAAACCTATCTTGTAACGGGTGGCGCAGGTTTTATTGGTTCAAACTTTATTATTTATATGCTCGGCAAGTATGACGATATTAAGATAATAAACGTTGACTCGCTTACATATGCGGGCAACCTTGAGAACCTGAAAACTATAGAAAATAACAAGAATTACAGCTTCATACAGGCAGATATATGTGATGAGGCCGCAATAAAAAGAATATTTAGCGAAAACGAAATAGACTATGTGGTAAACTTTGCTGCCGAAAGCCACGTTGACCGCAGCATAAAAGACCCGGATATTTTTGCGCGCACTAACGTTATGGGCACACTAAACCTGCTTAACAACGCACGCGCCGCCTGGCAGACCGGTGACGACACCTATAAAAGCGGTGTTAAGTTCCATCAGGTTTCTACCGATGAGGTTTACGGTTCGCTTGGTGCAGAGGGCTTTTTCACCGAAAACACCCCGCTTGACCCGCACTCGCCCTACTCCTCATCAAAGGCTTCTGCCGACCTTTTTGTAAAGGCATACCACGACACGTTTAAGTTGCCCATTAACATCACACGCTGCTCTAACAACTACGGTCCTTTCCAGTTCCCGGAAAAGCTTATTCCGCTTATTATGAACAACACCCTGTGTCACAAGGACCTGCCGGTATACGGTGACGGACTTCAGATACGTGACTGGCTTTACGTGGACGACCACTGCAAGGCTATTGATATGGTTATACGCAACGGTCGCATAGGCGAGGTTTATAACGTCGGCGGTCACAACGAGCGCACCAACATATTTATAGTAAAATCTATAATAAACTTCATAAAAGAAAACGTAGACGACACGGTAGGCGAGCATCTTATAAAACACGTTACCGACCGCAAGGGACACGACCGTCGCTACGGAATCGACCCGCAAAAAATCAAAGACGACCTTGGCTGGTATCCCGAAACCCCGTTTGAAACAGGTATTGTAAAGACCTTAAAATGGTATCTTGATAACAAACAATGGGTAGAAAACGTTACCAGCGGCGAATACCAAAAGTATTACGACAAGATGTATAGCGAAAGGTAGTAAAATGGGTAAATTTAATTTTATAAAGACCAATATCGACGGTGTTATAATAGTCGAGCCCACCGTATACGGTGATGACCGCGGCTATTTTATGGAAACCTATAATTATAATGAGTTTTGCGAGGGCGGCATAAACACCACCTTCGTTCAAGATAACCAGTCCAAATCGCGCAAGGGCGTGCTTCGCGGAATGCACTTTCAGAAGACCTATTCGCAGGCTAAACTCGTAAGAGTCATAAGCGGTTCGGTTTACGACGTTGCCGTTGATATGCGAAAGGACAGCCCGACGTATGGCAAGTGGGTTGGTGTTGAGCTTAGCGCGCAGAACAAAAGGCAGTTTTTTATACCGAAAAACTTTGCTCACGGTTTTCTGGTGCTTTCCGACGAAGCTGAGTTTGTGTATAAATGTGACGAATTTTACCACCCCGAGGATGAGGGCGGCCTAGCCTGGGACGACCCCGACGTTGGAATAAAGTGGCCCATAACCGAGGATATGACGGTACTGCTTTCGGACAAGGATAAGAAAAATCCGAGGCTTTGCGAACAGTAAAGGAGCTTTTATTATGATTATTAAAAACGGAAACGTATTATTTGACGATTGGAAGTTTAAGGTCTGCGACCTCGGCATAGAGAACGCCCTTATTACAGAAAACGGCGATGGTGACGTAATTGACGCTAAGGACTGCTATGTGCTGCCGGGCTTTATTGACACACACATTCACGGCTGTGTCGGCGCCTCGGCTTATATGGCGCGAGAGGGTGATTTAAACAAAATATCTGAATATTTGTGCAGGTTTGGCGTTACGTCCTTTGCACCCACAACCGCCACCACCGCACTTGAGGATATTATAAAACAGCTTTCCATCATACACCGTGAAAAGGATTCGGTTACGGGCAGTAAGGTTGCAGGCATTCACCTTGAAGGACCGTTTATTTCACGTGAAAAACGCGGTGCTTTGCTCGAGAAATACATACAGAAGGGCAATACCGATATTTTCGATTCGCTTATAGACTGTGAGGGCGGCGAACTGGTAAAACTTATTACCATTGCCCCCGAAATTGAGGGTGCAGAAAAGCTTATTCGTCACGCCGTTTCGCGTGGTGTTAAGGTATCGGTTGGTCATTCGATGGCAACGGTTGACAACACAAATCGCGCAGTTGAATGGGGTGCCTCACAATCGACACACACCTGCAACGCTATGCGCCCGATTGACCACCGCGAGGTTGGAATTTTAGGCGCGGTACTCAACAATGACGGAATTAAGTGTGAGCTTATTTGCGATTTCGTTCACGTTTCCCCCGCTATGTGCCAAATCATAATAAAGCTTAAGGGTACCGACCGCGTTAATATGATAAGTGACTGCGAATGGGCTGCGGGACTTGAAGACGGCGAATACCACGACGAGTTTGGCCGCACACAATATATTAGGGGCGGAATGCTCACGCTGGAAAACGGTACAATTGCGGGCAGCACAAAACTGCAATTGCTTGGCGTACAAAACCTTGTAAATTACGGTATTCTACCGCTTGAAGATGCGGTAAAAATAGCAACAATAAACCCTGCAAAAACGCTGGGCATAGAGAATGAGACCGGAAGCATTGCTTTCGGCAAAAAGGCCGATTTGATTATACTTAATAAGGACTTAGAGCTTCTTTATACCATAATCGAAGGCAAAATAGTATATAAAGCGTAACGGTAAAGGATTCCCCCATTAAGGAGTGGTTTGTATGAAAAAATTACCTCTTGGATATTTTGCGGTTAAAAGTGATTTTGAAAATTCACCGAAAGACAGATTCACCTTCCGTGGCGAAACATTTTCAGTAACCGAAGGCGAAAACCTATTTGGAAACATAAGCGATGCTTTGGCAGCCTGTAAGGACTCTGCCGCACCGCAAGAAATCATCTGTTCACTACCCTATGAAAAATTTGAAGCACCCGTTTTGATTTTCTCAAGCGGTAACCACGAGATAAACGTTTTTGATAGAATAAAAATTGAACATTCGGTAGTTATGCTTGGCGAAAAGGCGGGAATCAACCCGAACGTTCCGTCGGATGACCGCCTGTCCGCGCCCACACTTAACCCCGAACGTGAAGAAAACGAAAGTATTCTTTGCGGCAGCTACTGGTTTGGCAAGCTGCATATCACGGCAGCCGCATGCGAACACTTTATAATGGACGGCTTTATCTGTGCAGGCGTGCGTTTTACCGATATGCGCACATCGGGCGGAAAATTCCACTTTGAAAGCAAAAACATTATACATAAAGGCCGCTGCGGATGGGAGCACAACCACTATAACTTCAAGGTAGCTACCATTGATGGCGGACTCGACCGCGATATTCTTATAAAAAATGTTCGTATTACCGAATTCCCTGACCTTGACTACGGCGGAAACTTTGTTTTGTTAAACGCCAGAAAGGCCGTACTTGATAATATTTGCTTTACAAAAACGGGACAGATTTTCGGTTTTACCACAATTCCGCGCGGTTTCCAAAACTATTCCCAGTTCCCCGAAACCGAAATCACGCTTAAAAACAGTTACATAGCCGATGCGACCGGTGAAAACGGTATTTGCACCGGATGCTTTGGCATTGACGACAAAAAACTTCAGCTTAACATAACCGGTTGTACGTTTGTTAATGCTTCTGAAGAAAACACACCCGTTATCAATCCGCATGTTGCAAACGATAATTGCTCTGTTAATATAAACGACTGTGTAATAAGCGATACACGCGGCAATACCGCTTGTGCTATCTCGCTTTTGGGCGAAGGTGAAAACGTGAAGGTCGAGAACTGCAAAATCTCGGGCTTTGCAGGTGACGTTACTCGACAGATTCTACCTACGGGCGAAATTCCGCAGTTTATCGATACCTCCGCAGACGTTACAGACTGCGAGGACCCACACAAAATAGTTAAAAACGCTGATTTTTCGCCGCTTGATGAGCACTACGCTGACCGAAAGGTTTATTACGGCGACCAGCACGTTCACACCCGCTGCGGTGGCACAAGCGACGGTTCTTACCCGATGACCGATTGGCCCGCCGAAATGGACCGTTTAGGCGTTGACTTTGCTGCTGTAGTTGACCATCGCCAGATGCGTGGTTTCTTCTTGCCGGAGTGGGATAAGGAACGCTTTATAATCGGAACCGAGCCCAGCGCAAGACTTTTGGGACTAAACGCCGTAAACGAGGGTTACGACAACATTCATTATAATATGCTTTTCCCACACAAGTACGGGCTTGCAATGGTGCTGGCAAACTTCCCCGAATACGGCTTTAAGGGTGACGAGCTTACCGGCTCTTTCGGATATCCCGCATTCACCAAAGCGCGTTTTATGGAGCTGACACAGTTCGTCCAGTCTATCGGTGGAATGATGGTTCACCCCCACCCCAAGACAATGCTTTCGTCCCGCGATCCGCTTGATTATTATGTTGGCGAGCACATGTTCTTGGAAACCCTTTACTGCACGTTTGACGACCACGTTTCCTTTAAGAACTATAAGCTGTGGACCGAGCTTTTGGCTCTTGGTAAGCACGTTTATACCTCGGGCGGCTCGGACACACACCGTGCACCCACAAACGCGCTTGTTTCTACCTTCTACACAAAGGAAAAATCCGGTAAGGCATTTTTCGACCAGATGCGCACAGGTGACTTTACGGTCGGCTGTGTAGGTATGAAAATGTTTATTGACGGTAATCCTATGGGCAGCGAGCTTGAATACAAAGACGGAATGGTGCTGACGCTTCGCATTGATGATTTCTTTAAGTCACAGTGGAAAGAGAATACCGCTTATGAGCTTCGCATTCATTCCGACGAGGGACTTGTTTACAAGTCCGCATACGACGGCGTAGCACCGCAGGAAATAGCGCTTGAGTGTAAAAAGCGCAAATTCTACCGCGCTGAGGTGTTTGACCTGACACACGGATATTACGTTGCCGTAAGCAACCCCATTTGGCTTGATAAATAAAATTAAAACACCAACCGTACATTACGGTTGGTGTTTTTTCTGGGTATATAATCTCTCTTGTTTTAATCGCCGCCTAATTCAGGTGGATACTCTGCATCGGCGTTTTTTATTTATGGGTTTAAACCACTACATATTTTGTAATTCATACAGAAGGCGCGCCGAAACCTATTACCTTTTACTTCTTACTTATTACTTCAAAATTCCGAGAACTTTTGAGGGAAGAGTGAAGAAGTAAAAGGTAAGAAGTAAAAAATTCCCCGAAACAAGTTCGAGGAATTTTTTTGGCGGAGAGAGGGGGATTTTTCCGCGCACTGCCGTGCGCTATCGCCTCGCTTTGCTCGTTGCCCACGTCGGCGAAAACAGTCCACCGGACTTTTTTCTTCCGCTTGCGCTCCCTCCTTGTTCGAATCCCCACGCAATTTTGTACTAAAAAAAGAGCACTACCTATCGGTAATGCT
>JAZUOJ010000035.1:0-2249 GCA_045604625.1 Acutalibacteraceae bacterium
GTTGTCTTTACTTCGGTCTAATGATTACCGAAAAAGGACCTAAGGTTATTGAATACAACTGCCGTTTTGGTGACCCCGAAACACAGGTAGTATTACCGCTACTTAAAACCGACCTTTTAACTGTTATGCAGGCGGTTACTAACGAAGAGTTGTCAACTGTTAAGGTTGAAAATTATGATGGCTGTGCTTGCTGTGTAATAATGGCTTCAAAAGGTTATCCCCAAGCATACGAAAAGGGTTACGAAATTAAAATTTCGGACGATATTGCCGATAATGTTTACGTTGCCGGAGCAGAATTAAAGGATGGTAAATTGCTAACCTCCGGTGGCCGAGTTTTGGGTGCTACCGCAGTTTCGGAAAATCTTGAGTCGGCTATAAAGAATGCCTATGGTTTGGTGGAAAAAATCAGTTTTGATAACGCCTATTATCGCAGTGATATAGGCAAGCGTGCACTTATGGCTAATGTGGAGGAATAAAAGTGGTATATAGAGTATTTGTCGAAAAGAAAAAGGAGCTTGCAAACGAAGCAAAATCTCTGCTTTCGGACGCCCGTTCCTTGCTTGGAATCAGCGCACTGGAAGATATCCGTGTTATAAATCGTTATGACGCTGAAAACATTTCGGAAGAACTTTTTAATTATTCAATTAAAACCGTTTTTTCGGAGCCCCAGCTGGATATTGCAACAAGTGACGTTGATTTTGGAAAAGCATATGTATTTGCTGTAGAGTTTTTGCCCGGACAGTTTGATCAGCGTGCCGATTCTGCGGCTCAGTGTATTCAAATTATCTCTCAGGGCGAACGTCCTATAATCCGCACCGCAAAGGTTTATGCTCTTTACGGAAATTTGTCAGATGCCGAGATAAACGAGATAAAGAAGTATGTTATTAACCCTGTTGAGGCCAGAGAGGCCACACTTGAAAAGCCCGAAACCTTGGTTGTTAAATATGACGTTCCAACCTCGGTACGCACACTTGACGGATTTACAGATTTAGACCGTGACGGACTTGAGCAGTTTGTACGTGATTACGGTCTTGCTATGGACGCTGATGATATCGCATTCTGTCAGGAATATTTTAAATCCGAACATCGTGACCCGACCATCACGGAGATTCGTATGATAGACACATACTGGTCTGACCATTGTCGTCATACTACGTTCCTCACAACTATCGATGACGTTAAGTTTGAGGACGATTTACTGCAAAAGGCATACGATGATTATATTGCAGTTCGTAAGGAACTCGGCAGAACGAAGCCGATTTGCCTTATGGATCTTGCTACCGTTGCCGTTAAATATTTAAAGGCTCACGGTAAGCTTGATAAGCTTGATGAGTCTGAGGAAATAGACGCTTGTACCGTTAAAATCAACGTTGACGTTGACGGCGTAAGTGAACCCTGGCTTTTGCTGTTTAAGAACGAGACACATAACCATCCAACCGAAATCGAGCCTTTTGGCGGTGCTGCAACCTGTATTGGCGGCGCAATTCGTGACCCGCTTTCGGGACGTTCTTACGTTTACGGCGCAATGCGCGTTACCGGTGCGGCTGACCCGTTAAAACCCGTCAATGAGACTATAAAGGGTAAATTACCGCAGCGTAAAATTGTTACTACTGCGGCTGCCGGTTATTCCTCTTACGGTAACCAGATCGGTCTTGCAACCGGTATTGTTGATGAAATTTATCATCCCGGATATGCTGCAAAGCGTATGGAGATTGGTGCAGTTGTTGCAGCAGCTCCACAGGAAAATGTTCGTCGTGAATGTCCTGCTCCAGGAGATATAGTTATCCTTCTCGGTGGCTCCACAGGTCGTGATGGCTGTGGTGGTGCTACTGGTTCATCTAAGGCACATACTGAAAGCTCAATCGAGACTTGTGGTGCTGAGGTACAGAAGGGTAATGCGCCTACAGAGAGAAAGATTCAGAGATTATTCAGAAGAGAAGAGGTTGCTTCTCTTATTAAGAAATGTAATGACTTCGGAGCAGCTGGTGTATCGGTTGCTCTCCGCGCGCTTGCAGCTGGTCTTAAGGTTGACCTTGATAAGGTGCCTAAGAAGTATGCAGGTCTTGATGGTACAGAGCTTGCTATATCAGAGTCTCAGGAGAGAATGGCTATAGTTATCGATCCTAAGGATGTAGATACTATGATGAAATATGCTAACGAGGAGAACTTAGAGGCTGTTGCAGTAGCAGCAGTAACTGAGGAGACACGTCTTGTGCTTAGCTGGAGAGGTAAGGACATTGTTAGCCTTT
>JAZUOJ010000036.1:0-15000 GCA_045604625.1 Acutalibacteraceae bacterium
GTTTCCGCAAGGATCGGAATAAAGGCCGGCATTGTGGCCGTATGCGACGATGGTTTTGCCGATGCTTTGGTCAAAACCGTAGAAAGATCGAAGGAGGAATTCACACATGCTGATTAAGTATAAGATACACGAGGTGTCCAAGGACTTAAACGTCAACAGCAAGGACATCATTGCACTCCTTAAAGATAAGATGGGAGTGGATAAAAAGAGTCAGACCTCTTTGGAGGATACCGAGCTTAACCTTATTTTTGATTACGTAACTCAAGCTAATGAGGTCAAGAGCTTTGACGAATATTTTGCCGCAGGTGAGCGTGCCCGTGAGGAGCGTGCTAAGGAGCGCAAGGCCGAAAAGGACCGCAAGCTTGCCGAGCAGATGGCTATTTTAGAGCAGATGAAGGCTGCAGCAGCTGCGGCTGAGGCTGCCAAAAACCCGAAACCCGAGAAGAAGGAAGAGCCGAAGGTAGAGAAAAAGGCTGCTCCTTCTGAGGATAAAAAGGCAGAAAAGACCGAAAAACCGGCACAGAAGCCTGAGGAAAAGAAACCTGTAGAAAAGAAGCAGGAAGAAAAGAAGGCCGCAGAGCCTAAAAAGGAACCCGAAATCCTTGTGGCACCGCCCAAGAAGAAAAAGGTTCCGGGCGAAGCACCTAATCGCGGACCTGCACAGATTCTTCACGTTGACACCCGTACTTCGAACGTTGATATTGAGAAATACAACGAAAAGTACGAGAACATTGCTCCCGCAAACACAATGCGTGACAATATGCAGCGCAAGCAGAAGATAAAGCAGAAATCACAGGACTATCACCGTCCGAAGAACGCCAAGCGCGAGACCGAGGCCGACAAGCTTCGCAGACTCCAGCTTGAGCGCATAAAGAAGACACCCATAACCGTAACGGTAGGTGATGAGATAACGGTAGGCGAGCTTGCAGCCGCTATGAAGAAGACTGCAGCAGAGGTTATAAAGGAGCTGCTTAAGCTCGGTATGATGACCACCGTAAACCAGGTTATCGACTACGATACCGCAGAAATCGTGGTTACCGAAATGGGTGCTAAGATTAAAAAAGCGGTTGTTGTTACCATTGAAGACCGCATTATGGATGACACAGAGGACACAGCAGAAAGCCTGCGTCCGCGCGATCCGGTTGTTGTAGTAATGGGACACGTTGACCACGGTAAAACCTCGTTGCTTGACGCCATACGTCACACCGCAGTTACCGATACCGAGGCCGGCGGAATTACCCAGCACATCGGTGCTTACCGCGTAAACTGTAACGGAAACGATATCACGTTCCTTGACACCCCCGGACACGCAGCCTTTACCGCTATGCGTCAGCGTGGTGCACAGGCTACCGATATAGCTATTCTGGTTGTTGCCGCAGACGACGGTATTATGCCGCAGACTATTGAGGCTATCAACCACGCCAAGGCAGCAGGCGTTTCTATAATTGTTGCTATTAACAAAATGGATAAACCCGAAGCCAACCCCGACAGAGTTCTTCAGCAGCTTACAGAGCATTCTGTTGTTCCCGAAGAATGGGGCGGCGACGTTATCTGTGTTCCTGTTTCGGCAAAGACCGGTATGGGAATTGACAACCTGCTTGAAAACGTATTGCTGGTTGCTGAAATGCTTGAGCTTAAAGCTAACCCCGACCGCCGTGCAAAGGGCGTTATTATCGAAGCACGCCTTGATAAGGGACGCGGTCCTGTTGCATCCCTCCTGGTTCAGACAGGTACACTGCGCACAGGCGATATTATCGTAGCAGGCACAGCCGTTGGCCGCGTTCGCGTTATGTGTAACGAAAACGGCGTAGAACTGAATGAAGCCGGTCCGTCTGTACCGGTTGAGATTACAGGTCTCGCAGAAACTCCCGAAGCGGGTGACGGATTTGACGCCGTATCGGATGAGCGTCTTGCACGCCAGCTGGTTGAACAGCGCAAGCAGAAGCAGAAGGACGAAGAGTTCAGCCGTATGCAGAAGGTTACCCTTGATAACCTGTTTACTCAGCTTAACGAAGGCGACCTTAAAGACCTTAACATCATTGTAAAAGCCGACGTACAGGGCTCGGTCGAGGCTGTTAAATCGAGCCTTGAAAAGCTTTCGAACGACGAGGTTCGCGTTCGCGTTATACACGGCGGCGTAGGCGCTATAAATGAGTCTGACGTTATGCTGGCAGGCACTTCGGGCGCCATTATCGTTGGCTTTAACGTTCGTCCCGACGCCGTTGCAAAGGCAAACGCCGAGCGTGACGGTATTGACGTTCGCACCTACCGTATCATTTACGATTGCATCGAAGAAATCGAGGCAGCTATGAAGGGTATGCTGGCTCCCAAATACCGTGAGGTCGAAATGGGAACCGTTGAGGTTCGTGATACCTATAAGATTTCCAACGTCGGCACCATAGCCGGTTCTTATGTTACAAGCGGTAAGGTTACAAGAAACTGCCTTATTCGTGTTGTTCGTGACGGTATTGTTCTTGCTGAGGATAAAATTGATTCACTTCGTCGCTTTAAGGATGACGTTAAAGAGGTTGCAACCGGATACGAATGCGGTATTGGCCTTGAGAAATTCTCCGATATCAAGACGGGCGACGTATTTGAAGCATTTATTATGGAGGAGTACAGAGATTAATGGCGGGATATAAAATTGACAGAATAACCTCTGACATTCGTATAGCCTTGGCTGAAATGTTTAGAGAACTCAAGGACCCCCGCATAAGCAGTCTGTTAAGTATCGTTAAGGTAAACGTTTCGGGCGACCTTTCGTATGCAAAGGTTTATGTCAGCGCTATAGAGGGCCGTGAAGCCACCGAAAACTCGGTAAAGGGCCTTAAGAGTGCTGCGGGATATCTGCGCCGTGAACTCGGCAGCAGACTTTCGCTTCGCAAGGTGCCCGAGCTTCAGTTTGTGGCTGACGATTCTATCGAGCGCAGCTCGCAAATTTCTAAAATTATAGATTCTTTTTCGGGAGGAGGGGAAGATAATGCCTAGTGCCAAGCGTCTGGGACTTTTGGAAACCTGTGAGTTTCTAAAGGGCCATAACGATTATCTTATCCTCACCCACAGTATGCCCGATGGCGATACTTTAGGCTCGGCTTATGCGCTTTGTGCCGGACTGTTAAAGCTTGGAAAAAATGCGCGTGTAATATGTGCAGACAACATTCCGGAAAAATATTCTTATTTTACCGGTCAGGTAAATTTTCCCGAGTTTGAGTCAAAAACGGTAATATCTGTCGACGTTGCCGATATAAAACTGCTTGGCGGTCTTGCCGGCAAATACGAGGGTAAAATCAGCCTTGCTATTGACCATCACGTATCGCACAGAGAGTTTGCCGAAAACCTGTTTTTAGATGGTACTGCGGCTGCCTGTGCAGAGTGCATTTACGACATTTTAAACACTATGTGCATACCGTTTGATGATGCAATGGTGCAGGCTCTTTATACCGGCATTGCGACCGATACCGGTTGTTTTAAGTTTTCAAACGTTACACCGAAAACCCATATCATAGCTGCAGAGCTTATGGCGTACGGATTTGATTTTTCCGAAATCAACCGCATTATGTTTGATACAAAATCTAAAAACCGTATGGAAATAGAAAAGAAGGCTCTTGGCAGTGTCGAGATGCATTTTTCTGACCGCTGCGCTATCATAAGCGTTACCCGCAAAATGATGAAGGAAAGCGGTTGCACAGATGATGACCTTGAGGGAATCACTGCAATGCCACGCTCGATCGAGGGTGTGCTTGTCGGCGTTACAATGCGTCAACGCGAGGGCAAACGGTGGAAAATATCTATGCGTTCTTATCCGCCTATCGACGTGTCGAAAATCTGCAACAAAATGCAGGGTGGTGGACACGTCTATGCCTCGGGTTGCGAGCTTTACGGTGCGGCCCGCCAGGTAAAAGCGGAAATACTTAAGCACGTAAAAACAGCTTTGGAGGATACACTTGCAGGGGATAATTCTTCTAAATAAGCCAAAAGGAATAACCTCGTTTGGTGCCGTTGCCGCAATTAAGCGTCTTTGCGGTACCAAACGTGTAGGACATACAGGCACTCTCGACCCCGAAGCCGAGGGTGTTTTGCCTATTTTGGTCGGCAGGGCTACTGCGCTCACATCTTATATACTTGAAAGTAAGAAAAGTTATATTGCGCGTGTAAGGCTTGGAATAACCACCGACACCGAGGATATAACGGGTGCGGTGCTAAGTAAAACCGAGGTGAATGTAACAGAGAACCGACTTTTAGAGGTTGTAAACAGCTTTTTGGGCGAAACACAGCAGGTGCCGCCTATGTATTCCGCAATAAGCAAAAACGGGGTACGGCTTTACACCCTTGCGCGTGAGGGCAAGGTGGTAGAGCGAGAGGCGCGCACCATAAAAATCGAAAAAATATCGGTAAGCAATTTTGACGGTACCGATTTTTCGTTGGAGGTTACCTGTTCGAAGGGAACCTATATTCGCTCGCTTTGCCGCGACATTGGTGAAAGACTTGGTTGCGGTGCGGTTATGACAGAGCTGCTTCGCACCGAAACTGCAGGATTTACGATTGACAAAACGGTGCGACTTGATGATTTGACACCCGAAAACGTTAGGGAATATCTGCTGTCATCAGAAAATGCAGTGCCGCATTTCAAACGGGTTTCGGTTACCGAAAAACAGGCCGTTCGCTTTTCTAACGGAGGCGAGCTCGATACCGTAAGACTTCATGGCTATACCTTTACTGACGGCGAATACGCCTGCGTAAAATACGGAAACGTTATGTTGGGAATAGGAAAAGCCGACCTTCAAAAAGGTCAGCTTACCGTAGAGTGCGTTATAAATGACAAGGACGGGAGTGACTGTAATGTGTAAAACCGCGCTTGCGCTCGGCACTTTTGACGGGTTACACATAGCACACAAAAAGGTACTCTCATTAGCAGATGGATGCGAAAGGAAAGTAGCCATCACCTTTGACGTACCACCCGCTATGGCTTTCAAAAAAAAGTGTGAGCTTATAATTTCCAATTCGAAAAAGGAAGATATGCTTGTAAAACTGGGTTTCGACATCGAAACGCTTGATTTTTCCCTGGTGCGCACAGTTGAGCCGACCGAATTTTTAAAGGGACTTTTAGAAAAATATAACCCCACAAGAATCTGCTGCGGATTTAATTACCGCTTTGGCAGAAACGGCGGGGGAGACGTAACGCTGTTGCGTAGTTTTTGCGACGCAAACGGAATAGAACTTTGCGTTGCAAACGAGGTAGAGGCGCTGGGAGACCGTGTTTCTTCAAGCCGAATACGTGAGCTGATACAAAACGGAGATATAGCGCGAGCAAACGAACTGCTTGGATATCGCTTTTCGGTAGAAGGAGTAGTTGCTCACGGCGACGGCAGGGGCAGGAAAATGAGCCACCCAACCGTAAATTTTCCGTATCCTGAAGATATTGTAGATGCGCGCCACGGCGTTTATTCGGCACGTTGTTTTATAGACGGCAAGGAATACCGTGCGGTAACCTATATCGGTAACCGCCCAACGTACAGTCTAAACAGCTGTATATGCGAAACAAACATATTAGATTTTTCGGGTGACCTTTACGGAAAACAGCTTTGCGTTGAGCTTTGCAGTTTTTTGCGGGATGACCGAAAATTCGATTCTCTTGACGAACTGAAAAAACAAATAGAGCTGGATATAAAAAATTCAAGTGAAAATTAAAAGGGATGGACTTTTGTCCATCCCTTTTTTAATTACTGTGAAGAGGTACTGTCGGAACTGGAAGAACCGGAGGAACTGCTGCCTGTGTAGGTGTCAAGTTCGTCTGTTTCCTCGTAGGAATTTATGAAGATTAAAATTCCGTCATAACGAGATATCTTGGTGCCAAACTCAGGCTCGGTCGAAATTATCGACTGGGGTGCCTTTGTATCGTCATAACGCTCCATAAACTCAATGCTTTCCTTTGAAAAGCCAAGTTCAAGCAGGGTAATATAGGCGTCAATCTGTGACTTTCCGGCAAGGTCAGGTATTGTTATTTGTGCGGGACCTGCGCTTACGATAAGGTCAATCTGGGTTTCCTTTTTAACCTTTTCACCCGCCTTAACCGACTGCGAAATTATAGAGCCTTCGGGTACGGTGTCGCTGTACTTGGTGTCCTTCAGATTAAACTTAAACGTCTGACTGTGGTCAACGTGGTTAATGACGGCTGCATATTTTTCGCCCTCGAACTTCGGTACCTCGTAAAGGCGTTCAACGGGGGAGTTGTCGTAACTGCTGTCGATATCACCGTATGAGCTTACGCTGGGTGCGCTGACATACGACGAGCTGTCAACGTCCTCCTTCGGGAAAAGCTGGTCACGGAACACCGTGAATGCAAGCGTTGCCGCTATGCCCAACAGAACAAAGGCGGTCAAAAGTCCTGCAATTAAAGCGTAGTGCTTTGTGCTGCCGCTTTTCTTCTCGGGTGCACTCTTTGCGGTGCGTGCGGGAATATCTGTGGTTGCGGGGGTAAGTTCGCCCCTTAAGAGCGTCATATCGGTTGTACGATTTTCGGGTTCAATCTGCAAAGCGTTTGCAAGCGCTGTTAAAACGTAGGGCGGTATGGTTTCGGCTGCCTTAGCGGGAATCGACATATTGTCGCGCTGAAGTCTTTCGGTTGCAGCCATAGGCGGGTTGCCTATCAGCACGCGGAAAAGGGTAGCCGCAAAGCCGTAAACGTCGGTGTGTGCTCCGATTTCGCGTTCGGGCGAATATTGCTCAATTGCGGCAAATCCGGGGAATATCTGTGAAGTAAATTCGCTGGCCGCGGTGCGCACCTGCAAAATTGCAATTCCGGAAAGGTGCAGCTTGCCGTCACGTCCTACTATAACCGTTTCGGGAGAAATGCCGCAGTGGAATATGCCGGCACTGTGGAGTCCCTCAAGTGTTGTAATAAGCGGCAAAAACAGGGGGCGTGCCTGCTCCCATTTAAGGCTGCCGCCGTTGCGAAGTAAAAATTCGCGCAGGGTAATTCCCGCAGCTGCACGTGTAATGCTGTATGCGGTGCCGTTCATTTCGATGGTATCTATTACCGGCATCAGAGAGGGAAGTTCAAGCTTTGATACGGTACGGGAAAGCTCAATAAACTGCATAATGCCGTTGTTAAACTCGTATTCCTTGCCGTCTTCAATTTTTACTTCTCCGTCTACTCTTTTACAGAGTCCCGTAGGAAGATACTCTTTAATATAAACTACATTATTGTTCAGGTTGTCCCAGCCGATGTACGTTATACCCTCGCCGGTGGTTTCTAAAACGCGGCCTAAAAGAAAACGCTTCTCTATCCAGGTTCCGGGCTTTATTGCCGAAGGGTCGGCAGGGGAGGATGAATCGTATCCGCAAATAGGGCAGACCGATGCACCGCCGTTATCATTCATACAACCAAGACAAAGTCTATCTGTGTTATTCATAAAAAACCTCCGCTTAAAATAAGCTTACACCTACATTATACCACATATGTCAACAACAGAATTGTTACTTTTCGATTGTCATATTGTCGATGGGTAGGGAAAAACTAGGTAAAAACTCGTCTAAAAAGATGTCGGCTTCGGGAAGGCGCATAGCCTTTATTGCCTTGCGGGTAGACTTTTCAGCCGCCGAAAACTCCTTGTTGCCGGCAGAAAGCTCGCATACGCATTTAATAAGCGCGGAAATTTTATCGGCCGCCTTTACAATTTTAAGTATTTCTGCATCCTGGCAACCGTAAATTTCAGCAAAGTCTGCCTGCATATAGTCGGGCAAAAGCCGTGTAAGCTGACTGCCTGCAACATCTTCAATATGCTTATAGGCTTCGCTTATTTCGGGACTGTAGTATTTGATAGGGGTAGGAAGGTCGCCCGTCAGTATTTCGGTGGTGTCGTGAAACATTGCCACAACTGCCGCGCGGTCGGCGTTTACGTTTCCGCCCAGACGATTATTTTTTATTATGCAAAGTGCGTGCGCTATAAAAGCCACCTCAAGCGAGTGTTCGCTTAAGTTTTCCTCCTGCGTGTTGCGCATAAGCCCCCAACGCTTTATGTGCTTCATACGTGAAATCATAGAATAAAAATGACTCATACAAAACTCCTTTCAATTCTATTGAATATTATACCATTTAATGATATAATATCAATAACTGTTTTTTGGAGGTGTTACCGTGTACGCGGATTCTGTTGCCAGGAAAAGGCTGCTTGCCATAATAATTATACTCGGTTCGGCTATTGCCGCACGGTTCACGATAGGACTTCTTTATTTTAATTCATACGATACCTACTGGTATCGTCAGTGGGCTTTCTCACTACCCGAGGGCTTTTTTAACGTATATGCCCGTGCCGAGGAAATCAGTCTTGACTATCCTCCGCTTTATCTTTTCTGCCTATACCTTACGGGACTCGCCTACCGATTTTTCGGCTACGGCTGCTCCGACCTTTTGCAGATGTTTTTAATGAAGTTCTGGCCTATCATTTTTGACAGCGCCTGCGTATTTATGATATATTTTGCCGCAAAGAAGTATAGCCACACCGCCGCACTTTTTGCTGCCGCGTTGTGGGCCTGCAACCCGTCGGCGATATATAACTGCTCGTTTTGGGGACAAACCGACGGACTGATGGCGTTTTTGCTTTTGGCGGCGTTTTATCTTGCAAACAGCAAGAAACCTGTTTGGGCGTGCGTGGTGTTCGCTGTGGCAGGACTTACGAAATATCAGTCGCTGTTTTTTACCCCCGTTTTGCTTATTTATATCTTTAAAAGATATGACCTAAAGAAATTCCTTTACGGAATTTTATCGGCCGCAGGTACGGTTGCCGGCGTGTTTTTGCCGTTTATGATAGGCGCGCGTGACCCTTGGCTTTTCTTCCGCGTTTATTTGGGCGGTGCAGGCACATACAAGTATTGCACCTTTAACGCCTATAATATTTACGGTCTTTTCGGTATGAACGTCGTTAAGGACAGCACTACGATAATCGGCGGCTTTAACTTCGCTCACCTTAATTTCATAATAATCGCGATTATAGTCCTCAGTGTCGTGTTCTTCTACATTCGCGGCGTGCGAACCGACATTTACGTCGGTGGGCTCTTTATTATGCAGAGCATATTTATACTGGGCACCAGAATGCACGAGCGTTACCAGATGGTGGTGCTTCCGTTCGCACTTATGGCATACGTAAGTACGCGCAACCGCCACTTCGCGTGGCAGTTTTCGTTGCTTACTGTCCTAACCCTTATAAATCAATCCGTAATACTTTATAACGTCAATATAGACGGAATTTTTTACGAGGCCTACCGCCTGCAAATAATGCAGATAGTTTCTGCCGCCAACGTTGCGGTTTATGCCCACACCGTGTATGCTACGGTACAATTCTTCTTTAAAGGAGATAAGGTAAATGACCTACTCGAAACAAAAACTTCACTCGCTCCGCCCGCAGAAGAGCAGAGCGCTTAGCACCTTTACGTTCGCCCTTTTGGTGGCGGCGGCTATCTTTGTTCCATTTATGATAAAGGATAGCGGGTATTTCTTTTTCTACGGTGATTTTAACGTTCAGCAAATTCCTTTTTATCAGCACTGTCACGAGCTTGTCCGTTCGGGACAGATAGGTTGGGATTTCGGTACCGACCTGGGCGCTAATTTCATAGGTTCATATACCTTTTATTTGCTCACAAGCCCCTTCTTTTGGCTGACGCTGCCATTCCCGAACTGGCTTGTGCCTTATCTTATAGGACCTTTGTTTATATTAAAATTTGCCTGTTGTGCGCTTACGGCGTATCTTTATATAAGCCGTTTTACCAAAGAAAACGAAACCGCGCGTTTGGGCGCGTTGCTTTACGCATTTTCGGGATTTTCGGTTTACAATATTTTCTTTAACCATTTTCACGAGGCAATTATCCTTTTCCCGCTGCTGCTTTTATCTATTGAACTGCTTATAACCGAAAACCGACGCGGCGTGTTTGCGCTTATGGTTTGCGTCTGCGCGCTCGTTAACTATTTCTTCTTCTTCGGAATGGTCGTATTCGCAGTAATTTACTGGTTTATACGTATGTCTTCGGGCGCCATAAGA
This sequence comes from Acutalibacteraceae bacterium, assembly GCA_045604625.1. GTDB lineage: Bacteria > Bacillota > Clostridia > Oscillospirales > Acutalibacteraceae > SIG589. The sequence continues at coordinate 10,035 of JAZUOJ010000036.1, forward strand.
ATGAGGTTTTCGCGCCTTCTCGTGTTGGCGTTTGAGGCTGTTTTGGGCCTTTTGATGTCGGCCGTTATACTGCTGCCTACAATAATGGCGCTGTCGGGAAACTCCCGCCTTTCGGAAATACTTATAGGCTGGGGCGCCTGGATGTACGGCAAGGAGCAGATATACGCCAACGTTATCCAATGTTTCTTCTTCCCGCCCGACCTTCCCGCCCGTCCCGTCTTTTTCCCCGATGCCGACGTAAAATGGTCATCCCTCGGCGGCTGGCTCCCCATTTTCAGTATGGTTGGCGTTTTTGCCTGGGTGCAGGGTAAGAAAGGCAACTGGCTAAAGCGCATTATATGCACCCTTTCCTTTATGGCATTGGTGCCGATATTAAACAGTGCTTTTTATATGTTTAACCACGCGTACTATGCGCGTTGGTACTATATGCTTACCCTTATGATGGCGCTTGCTACCTGTATGGCGATAGAGGACCGCGATGTATCGTGGAGCAGTCCGTTTAGATGGGTAACCGCCATAACGGTGGGTGTCACAGTCATATTCGGTTTCTTTCCGCGCTCGCTGGACGAAGACGGCAACATCTCCGAGTGGGGACTTTACGTTCTGGACGACAATGACGTTTACCGCAACCGCTTCTTTATGTCCTGTGCTATTGCTGTAATAAGCCTGGTTATTCTTCGCGCACTAATAACGCAGAAGGATAAAAATCGCAAATTTTTCTTGCGCACCGCAACGGCCAGCGTTTGCGTCATGTCGGTAATATACGCGTCGGTATTTGTCGGACTGGGCAAAACCCATTCTTATAACGTTGACGAGGTTATGATTCCGCTTGCAGAAAGCGAAATAGTGCTAAGCGGCGACAGGGAAGACTACCGTGTTGACGCGTACGAGTGCGTTGACAACACCGGAATGTACCTTGGGTTTAACTCTATAAACGCATTCCATTCTATAGTACCTGTTTCGGTAACCGAATTTTATGAATTTATCGGTGAGGAACGCGGCGTTGCAAGCCGCCCAACAACCGATTCCTACGCAGCAAGGTCGCTTTTGTCGGTACGGTATTTGCTCGATCTTGAGAACAGCAAAAACTTTGAAAACGACGGAACCACCGAAATGCCCTGCTTTAGTTTTGTTGGAAATCAGTGCGGATACGATATCTACGAAAATGAAAACTATATTCCGTACGGTTTCACCTACGACTACTATATGACCGAGAGCGAATGTAAGTACTATGGTGAAGACAATGCTGCTAATATGATGTTAAAGGCGATATTGCTTGACGACGAGCAGATAGAAAAATACGGACATATGCTGCGCAGCATAGGCCTTGATTATTCCTTTACCGATCCTGCAGAGGACGGAAAACAGGTCATATTCTTTGACGATTACACCTACACCACCGACTGCGAAGCCAGAAAGCAGACGGCGGCATACGATTTCTCGCAGGGTAACAGCTCGTTCACCGCTAAAATAAATCTGCAGCGTGACAATTTGGTCTTCTTCTCTATACCGTATGACGAGGGTTGGACTGCCTACGTTAACGGTGAGAAGGCGGAAATAGAAAAGGTAAACGTTGGCTTTATGGCTGTGGCAGCGCCTGCAGGCGAGTGTGAGATTTATTTTCAATATAAAACACCCGGCCTTTATTACGGTGTTTTGATAAGCGGAATTTGTCTTATTATATTTGTCGTTTATACCCTTATTGCCGTTCGCTTTGCCTCGCGCCATCCGTCAGACGGCAACTTCCCCGAGGGAGATGAGCTTTTAGAGCGCTGGCGTGCATACGACACGGCGGATGCCGTGCTTGAAGCCGAAAGCCAAGAGGAGCCGGTAGCGTTTGAGGATGATTTTCCGGATATAAACTTTGCAGAGGGCGGTTTTACGGTAAATAAAGATGCCTTTTCGCAAAAAGATATTGACAACGATATAATTTAGTGGTTAAATGTGTGTGGGGAGCTGGATGTACTCCGGCTGAGAGGAAACCGTTATGTTTCGACCCGTAATACCTGATGCGGATAATGCCGTCGTAGGAAGCCAATACTATACCTATGAAATTAAGCACCGCATATTATTTGCGGTGCTTTTTTATAGGCGAAATGCTTTCGACTGCCTCGTTCGCCGGAAAAGAGGAAAGAAAATGAAAGAAACAACCAAAAGAACGACAGTAAAGCTTACTGTCAGCGCAATGCTCATAGCTATGAGCACAGTCCTTAGTATGATTAAACCCATCGACCTGCCCTTTGGCGGAAGCGTAACGCCGCTTTCAATGCTGCCTGTTATGCTTATACCGCTTATGTACGGAGCCGGTTGGGGCTTTTTCGCCTGCTTCACCAACAGCGTCATTCAAATGTTTTTAAGTCTTGCCGAGGTGCTTACCTGGGGAATGACACCGGTAACGCTTGTTGCCTGCATACTGCTTGACTATATTTTAGCGTATACGGTTTTAGGTGTTATAGGATTCTTCCGCAAGGGAAACAATGCGGTAATAGTAGTGGGCGCCATAGTGGCCCTGGTAGGCAGACTGCTTATGCACTTTATTTCGGGCTGTGTTCTGTTCGGCGAATTCGATGCCGGTTTCTTTACGGGACTTTGGGCAGCACTTTCTTATAATCTGTCGTATATGGTGCCGGAAATGATAACAACCTCTGTTGTTTTGGCATTTTTACTTAAAAATAAAGCATTTAGCCGCTTAATTCGTCAGTAAAGTATTGATTTTTTTCGGCAGCATATAGTATAATAAACGTTGACATTTATTTAGAAAGAGGTTACAGTATGCAATATTCTCAAATGTCATTGGAAGAAAGAAAGGCTTTGCTTGCCGAGCTTAAAGAAAAATATAACGAATTTAAGGCGCGCGACTTGTCGCTTAATATGGCGCGCGGAAAGCCCAGCAACGCACAGCTTGATATATCTATGGGAATGATGGACGTATTATCAAGCAGCGACGACCTCACCTGTGAGGACGGCACCGACTGCCGCAATTACGGCGTGCTTGACGGTCTGCCGGAGGCAAAACGTTTGCTTGGCGATATGATGGAGGTGCCCGAAGATAATATTATTATCTACGGCAACTCCAGCCTTAACGTTATGTACGACACCATTTCGCGCTGTATGACACACGGTGTTATGGGACACACTCCCTGGTGCAAACTCCCGTCGGTTAAGTTTTTGTGCCCCGTACCCGGATATGACCGCCACTTTGCAATAACCGAGCATTTCGGCATTGAAATGATAAACGTGCCTATGCTTCCCACCGGTCCCGATATGGATGTTGTGGAAAAACTGGTTGAGTCCGATGCCGCTATAAAGGGAATTTGGTGTGTGCCTAAATATTCAAACCCGCAGGGATATTCCTATTCGGACGAAACCGTTCGCCGCTTTGCTGCTCTGCGCCCCGCCGCAGAAGACTTCAGAATTTTCTGGGACAATGCTTACTGCGGCCATCACCTGTATCCCGATGACCCTGACGTAGTGCTCGAAATTCTTGACGAATGCCGTCACGCCGGCAACGCCGATATGGTTTATAAATTTGTTTCAACCTCAAAGGTGAGCTTCCCCGGATCGGGAATTTCGGCTATTGCGGCTTCGCTTAACAACCTTAAGGAAATTCGTCATCAGATGGGCATTCAGACCATCGGTCACGACAAGGTAAACCAGCTTCGCCACGTGCGTTATTTCGGTGATATTGAGGGAATGCGTCAGCACATGCGCAAGCACGCCGACATTCTCCGTCCCAAGTTCCAAAAGGTGCTCGAAATATTAGAGCGCGAGCTTGGTGGCCTTGGAATAGGCGAGTGGACCAACCCTAAAGGCGGTTACTTCGTTTCGTTCGAGGGAATGGAGGGCACCGCAAAGGATATAGTTGCGCTTTGTAAAAAGGCGGGCGTCATAATGACCGACGCCGGCGCAACCTACCCCTATCATCGCGACCCCGGTGACAGCAACATTCGTATTGCACCGTCATATCCCCCGATAGAGGATTTGGCAACCGCAACCGAGCTGTTTACTCTATGTGTTAAAATCGTAAGCCTTAAGAAGCTTATAAATGGATAAAAATAAAAGGTGAACTCGGCCGAGTTCACCTTTTTTTATTTTTATAATTTTTCAATAGCGTCTGCTGCAGCGTCAAGGAAATCGCCCTCAAACAGTTCGATTACACCCTTGTCACACTGATTTGCAAAATCGGGGTTTATCGGTATCTGACCGAGAAGCGGAACACCAAGTTCGTCTGCTACGGTGCTGGTCTTTCCGTTACCGAAAACATAAAACTTTTGACCGCAGTCGGGGCAAAGTGCATAGCTCATATTTTCAACCATTCCAAGCACCGGAACGTTCATTAGCTGAGCCATATTGTACGCCTTCTTAACGATAAGTGAAACCAGGTCTTGCGGAGAGGTTACTATAATAATACCGTCAAGCGGAAGCGACTGATATACGGTCAGCGGAACGTCACCCGTTCCGGGAGGCATATCTATAAACATATAGTCAAGGTCGCCCCAGACAACGTCGTTATAAAACTGCTTTACTACACCGCCTATTACAGGGCCGCGCCAAACCACGGGCGAATCCTCGTTTTCGAGCAGGAGGTTTATTGACATAACACGTATATCATTTGCCGTTGTGGCGGGCAAAAGACCCATTTCGTTTTGATATGCGCGGCTCTTTATACCGAACATCTTAGGAATAGACGGGCCGGTTATATCGGCGTCCATAATACCAACGGTATAGCCGCGACGGTTCATCAGGGTGGATAACATACCGCATACGAGCGATTTTCCAACGCCGCCCTTGCCGCTTACAACACCGATAACCTTTTTAACACTGCTATAGGGGTTGCCCGGTTCCTTCGGGATACCGCCGTCTGCTTTTGAACAGGATGAGCAGTCACCTGTGCAGCCCTCTTCACTACATTTTTTCTTTTCTTCCATTTTTATCACCAGACTTTTTTAATCTTAAGTCTAGTATA
>JAZUOJ010000037.1:0-7517 GCA_045604625.1 Acutalibacteraceae bacterium
CGAAAACACCGTAAAAATTGCTGATATGTGTAATCTGGAGTTTGAGTTCGGAAAAATCAAGCTACCGTTTTTCGACATCGGCGAGCGTGACCACTTTGAGTATTTCCGCGAGCTTTGTTATAAGGGGCTTTATAAAAATTACGGTCAAAACCCGAAACGCGAGGTAATTGACCGACTTGAATACGAGCTTTCAACCATAAACCGAATGGGTTATGTTGATTATTATCTGATAGTGCAGGACTTTGTAAACTACGCAAAAAGCCGTGGAATCCCCGTAGGTCCCGGCAGAGGTTCCGGTGCCGGCAGTATAGCCGCGTACTGCGTGGGAATAACGGGTATTGACCCCATAAAATACAACCTGCTTTTTGAGCGTTTTCTAAACCCCGAACGTGTTTCAATGCCCGACTTGGATATAGATTTTTGCTATATCCGCCGTGAAGAGGTAATTGATTACGTTATAAATAAATACGGCAGCGACCGTGTAGCCCAAATCGTTACCTTCGGTACGCTTGCGGCACGTGCTGCGGTGCGCGATGTCGGACGTGCAATGGACATGCCCTACGCCGTGTGTGATAAAATTTCAAAGCTTATTCCTACAGCCATCGGTATGACCATTGAAAAAGCTGTTACGGCTGTGCCCGAACTTCGTGCCCTTATCGACACCGATCCCCAAATTGCCGAACTTATTTCTATTGCCAAAAGTGTCGAGGGAATGCCGCGCCACGCGTCTACCCACGCGGCGGGTGTCGTTATTGCCGACCGCGCCGTGTCTGACTATGTTCCGCTTTCGCTGAATGACGATATGGTTGTAACCCAATATACGATGACGGCGCTGGAGGAACTGGGCCTTCTTAAGATGGACTTTTTGGGACTTAGAAACCTTACGGTAATAAACGATTCCGAAAAGGAAATAAGAAAATTTGAGCCCGATTTCGATATTGAAAAGATACCGATGAACGATAAAGCGACAATGCAAATGCTGTCAGAGGGACATACTGACGGCGTCTTTCAGTATGAGTCTGCGGGCGTGCGTAACGTTTTGCGCCAGTTGCGTCCCGAGGCACTTGAAGATCTTATAGCCGTTGTTTCGCTTTACCGTCCCGGTCCTATGGATTCCATACCCAAGTATATCCACAACCGTCACAACCCCGAGGACGTTACCTACGCTACGCCCCTGCTTCGTGATATTTTGGACGTTACCTATGGCTGCATTGTGTATCAAGAGCAGGTAATGCAGGTTTTTCGAAACCTTGCCGGTTATTCGCTCGGCAGGGCGGATGTAGTGCGTCGCGCTATGTCAAAAAAGAAACACGACGTTATGGAACGCGAGCGCAATGCCTTTGTTTACGGCGAAAAAGCCGCAGACGGCACCGTTCTGTGCGAGGGTGCCGTAAATCGTGGAGTCGACGAACAGGTCGCACAGCAGATTTTTGACGAAATGACGGCATTCAGCTCATACGCATTTAATAAATCACACGCTGCCGCGTATGCCGTTGTGGCGTATCGCACAGCATACCTTAAATGCCATTACCCCGCAATATATATGGCGGCACTTCTCACAAGCGTGCTTGATTCGGCGGGTAAAATATATGAATACACCTGCGAGTGTCAGCGTCTGGGACTTAAAATTTTACCGCCCCACGTAAACGAAAGTAAAAGCGACTTTAGCGTAAACGGCGGCAATATCCGTTTCGGACTGCTCGCTATTAAAAACCTCGGCAGGGGAATGATAGAGCGTCTGGTGGCCGAACGCGAAGCAAACGGACCGTTTAAATCACTATATGATTTCTGTGTTCGTGCCGACGGCAGGGATATGAATCGCCGCGCGCTTGAAGGTCTTATAAAAAGCGGTGCCTTGGACGGGCTAGAGCAAAACCGTCGTCAAATGCTTCAGAATATTGACGCTGTGCTTTCGGCCGTCAATAGTCACCGTCGCTTTACCGGCGGCGGTCAGATGGATCTATTCGGCGGCGCAGAAGAACAGTTAAATGCCTTTTCACTTCCGCCGTGCGAGGAACTGTCCGAGCGCGAACTGCTTAAGATGGAAAGGGAGGTAACCGGACTTTATCTTTCGGGACACCCGCTTAAAAATTATGATAAATACGTAAAATATATCGGCAGCACCCGCATATCCGAACTGTCGCAGGAAAGGTTTTCGGATGGTGACAGGGTTACTGTGGTAGCCTTGCTTTCTTCGCTTAAGGTGCGCACCACAAAATCCAACAGCCAGCTGCTGAACGCCGTGCTTGAAGATATGAGTGGTACGGTGGGCGCCGTTGCTTTCGGTAAGGTATATGCACAGTATAAGCCCATTCTTTCGGAGGGCGAGGTTTATAAAATTACCGCCACCGTATCCGAACGCGAGGATAGACCGGTAGAACTCTTGTTAGAAAGAATCGAGCCTGTTACGGCGGGTGATTTGGCTTTGGCCAAAGAAAATAAAGAGTGTAAAATATATATACGTGTCAATAATATAAATACACCCGAACTTGCTGCTGTTAAAGGGATACTGTCGGGTCAACGGAAAAGCCCGAGTGAGCGTATTTATAAGACGTTTATATTTACAGAATGTGACCGAAAAAATCTGCTTGCCCCCCGCGATTTGTGGATAAGCGAGAAAAATATGTCGTTTACCGTAAAGGCCTTGTGCGAGGCTGTTGGTAAAGATAACATAAAGGTTGTAGAAAATTAGTAAAAAATGCAGAAAAATATCATTTGTTGCCACAAAGTCAAGAAAAGATATTGAAATGATTCTACAAATGTTATATAATAACGGCTGATATTGTTTTGGAGATGAACTATTATGAAATTAAATACAATAGGTGTTTTAACCAGCGGTGGTGACGCACCCGGAATGAACGCGGCTGTACGTTCTGTTGTCAGAACTGCGCTTTATCGCGGAATGAAAGTTAAGGGTGTACTTAACGGTTATGAGGGACTTTTTAACCGTGAGATTATAGATATGGGAGACCGCTCGGTATCTGATATTATACAGCGCGGCGGTACCGTTTTGGGCACTGCTCGCAGTCCTAAGTTCAAAACCGAGGAAGGCGTGAAAGAAGCTGCTAAGGCTTGCCGTGAAATGGGAATCGAGGGTATCGTAGTTATCGGCGGCGATGGAAGCTTCCGTGGCGCACGCGACTTATCGCTTGAGGGCATTCCCTGCATAGGCATTCCCGCAACCATCGATAATGATATTTCTTCTACAGAATATACTATAGGTTTTGACACGGCTATGAATACCGCCTGTGAAATGACCGATAAATTACGTGATACGGTTCAGTCACACTGCCGTTGCTCGGTTGTTGAGGTTATGGGCCGTCACGCAGGCTATCTTGCCTATGAGGTTGGAACTGCCGTAGGCGCAACCGCAATACTCGTACCCGAGGTTGAGTATGATTTAAAGGCTGACGTTATCGACCGTATTCTTGCCGCAAAGGCAAACGGCAAGCGTCACTTTATAGTTGTAGTTGCAGAAAACCTTTGTGACCTTGATGAAATTTCTGCTCAAATTCAGGAAGGCACCGGTGTTGAAACCCGTCCGACAGTTCTTGGTCACGTTCAGCGCGGCGGCAGCCCCACAGTACGCGACCGCGTTATGGCAACCAAGATGGGCTTTTATGCTGTTGAACTGCTGAAAGAGGGAATCGGCAACCGCGTTATTGCATACAAGCAGGGCGATATAGTGAATTACGATATTTACGAAGCGCTTAATATGAAAAAGAATCTTAACGCAGACGATTTGCATATTGCACATCGCGTATCAAGATAAATAAAAAACCGCAGGTTTAACCTGCGGTTTTATTTTTTTATTTTTCCAGCGCCGGAAGACACTCTACAATCTCGAGTTTTCCTTTTGCCGACACGGTAAAGTCGCCCTTTATGCTGTATGGCGCGAAGAAGTAGTCACCCTTTTTGACGGATACGTTTTCCTCTTTGCAGGTAACCGTACCTTCGCCCTCGGTAACAATGTAAATTGCGGGTGCGGTAAAGTCACCGGTAGAGCTGTTTTCTATGGTTATACGGTTAACCGAGAAACAGGGTGTATCGTCGTAAGAAATAAGAGTCTCACGCTTTACGCCGTCCTCACAGTAGATGGTTTTAGGCTCTTTTTTAGCCCTTCTTACAGCCTCTTCACCGTATATGTCAAAGTTGAATACGTCAAGCGCAATGTCCTCGGGCAGACCCAAATACATTGTGTGCTCGGAAATTCTGTTTCCTGCGCACCAAGCCTCGGGCTGTATTGTAAAGTCTGTAGGCTCCTGCGTTTCAAGTATAAGACATCCGGCACCTATGGCGTGTACCATCTTAGCAGGTACTAAATACATATCACCCTTTTTAACCGGTATACGGTTAAGAAGCGGTTCCATATAATCGGGTTCATCATAGCTGCGTGCAACGGCTTTTCTAAACTCTTCTTTGGAAATTTGGTCCTTAAAGCCAAAGTACAGACAAGCGTCCTCGCGTGTGTCCACAACCAACCAGCTTTCGGCCTTGCCGTAGCTTGAGTTTAAATATTTTTCAGAATATTCACGGTCGGGGTGTGCCTGAATAGGAAGACGAACAGCGCTGTCAAGCAGCTTTACAAGAACGGGAAAATCTTTTCTTGCACCAATCATATCCTCTTTATATTCCTTAAGCAAATCAGAGAAAAGGATATTGGTTCCGCGAACGGTAGAAATGCCCTCGTTCTCAATTTCGCTTCCTTCGTTCAGCGCCTCAACGGCCGAGCATACCCATTCTTCGGGCAGAAAATTATCTACCGGCTCATCGCCGAAGAAACCCGAAAACAGTTTGCCTCCGGTGTAAATTCTGCCGACACGGTTGCGGTTTAGAAAAATTGGTTTTTTAACAATTTCAGCCTTAGTCATATCTTCACCTTATAAATATTTAATTATCTTCTGTGCCGATTTTATATCACCGCAAATACCGCAAGCAGCAAGCGCAAATATTGCGGCGCCGTATGCAGCTTCTTCGGTATGGGCGGGAACCGACATAGGTAGAGAGAACATCTCTTCACACATTCTGCGCCAAACGGGGCTTTTTCTCAGTCCGTTACCTGAACCCACAAGCTTTGTGGGCTTTTTTCCCAGTGACGGCTCTATCTCGCTGTACATATCGTAAAGCTCGCGCACAGAGCCCTTAAGAACGCCGCAAATCAAATGTGCGGGGGTAAGGTTATCGGTGCAAATGTTGCTTATGCTGCCGCGCACGTCGGGGGCCGAGCGCTTGCCCGAAAATGCGGTGTCAACAATAAGCTCGTTATCGGTCGGATAAGCGCTTTCTGCAATCTTATCCATAAAGGCGTATGCCTTTTTGTCGTTGCCGTCATAAAGCCTAAAGGTTTCGCGGAAAAAGTTTTCAAGACAGGCGTAAACTCTGCCGCCGCAGAGCGCGCTGCCGACAAGAATGCAGTCGTTTCCGGTTAGCGGGCGAACCTCACCCGACGGGAAAACGGTATCGCTGCTGCCGACAACCGAGATTTGGCTTCCGGTGCCGATGTTTACGAGAATGGTGTCGTCATCACTTACAGAACCCAGGAAACTGGCCTGATTATCGCCGATTGCAACCGAAACGGGTATCTGACCGTATAGTCCTGCCTGGGTTTCGCCGTTTGTAACCTCGGGCAACATATTGATGTCAAAGCCGAGTTTTTCAGCAGCAGACGTATCAAAGCAGGAGTTCTTAAGGTCAAAAAGTCCAAAACTAGCCGCATCCGACGTGTGCATAAGCGGACGTGTTCTGCCGCAAAGGCACATTGCAATATAATCGTGAATGGTGCAAAAGCTTTCGGCTTCTGAGGGTACCAAACCGTTCTTTAGGTTGTAGTAATGGGTTGCAAGTCCGTAACCCGGTGCAACGCCGTAGCCGGTAAGCTCTTTAATTTCCTCACAGTAGGTTTTGCCCGAGGCAGTCTTTCTGGCAGCACGTCCGTCCTGCCAGGTATAAAGCGGACTGCAGGAAACACCGTTTTTGTCGGTATAAACTATACCGTGCATCTGTCCGGTAACACCAATACAGCAAATGTTCTGGCATTCTGCTTTAATCTGCTCTAAAAGCTCAAAAACCTTGCGCTTTATGGTGTCTACAGACTGTATTTTTTCATCAGCGTTTTCGGTCTTTATAAAGCTGTCGCTGTCAACGGTTATTGCCTTTTTGCTGACACCGGTTTTGCTGTCAATAGCCGAAACGCATATTGTTGTGGTTCCAATATCAATTCCAATTACGTACATACTAGCACTCCAATGTTGTCGAACGAAGGTCAAGACGGGTTATAATATCCTGCTGAATAGCGGGGGAGAGATCGAGGAAGTTAACAAACGTACCGTGAATACGCATAATGTAAACACCGCTGGGAGCATACTTTTTCGGATTTGCCAAAACCTTGCGGAGCATCTCAGGTGTGGTTACGTTTACGTATAGGTAGAAGGGAGCAAGCTTATCGTTAAGCGGGTTAAAGAAGAGCTGACGCATAATCTTGTTCTTAAACTCAAGTCCCTTTTCTTCGTATGTTTCACCGGTAAAGTAGTTGGGATCAATACCAAAGTGGGATGCAAATCCGCCGCACATTTTGTCATAAGGCAGCTTGAAGGATGAAAGCACGCGGAAACCAAGTCCCTGATGTGCATCACCGTAAAGCGGGTCAACACCGTAGTTAAGCATATCGCGCGACTTTCTTCCGTCGGGCAGAGCGCCTACCCAGTAACCGTATGTAAGGTGGGTAGAGGGCGAGCTGAAGTCGGGGCGGAAGGGGTTACCGAGGTAGTTTTTGCGTCCTGCTACCATATCCGAAATCTTGTTTGCGATTATAGCAGCCTCATCGTCAACTACGGCCTCGTTGTTACCGTACTTCTTGCAGGAAAGCAAATATTCGCGCATTTCTTCGTCGCCTTCAAAATTGTTTTTAAGGGCGGTGAGCAGACGTTCTGCATCCTGCGGTCTTTCACGTAAGAGAGTGTCAACTGCTATAAAGCTGTCGGCAATAACGGCAAGGCCGTGAATAAGGCATCCGCTGCCGTTATACTTAGTACCCTGGTTTTCGGTGTCGCGCATATCATAGCCCGATTCGATTCCGCCCATAAGGGTGCTTAAGAACGGAACGGTAAGGTTGGAAAGTGCGCGCGATGCGCCGTTTGCTGCATCGGTCATTTCGTTTACAACAGTCTGGCAGTTGGCGTAGAAACGCTCACGCAGGTTCTTTAAAATTGTGGTAGCATCGTCACCTGTGGCAGGAAGAATACGGTCACCTGTTATGGTAGAAACGCCGTCGCTTAAGGTAAGCTCAAGCACCTTGCCGAGGTTTAGCCAGCTGTTGGTGGTGTTTGCGTTGTCCTTGCCCATAATAAGCGGCTCCTGACAACCTGCAATAGAGTAGTCGGGCAGGTCATATTCGTCAACGCCGGCACCGCGAAGTACCTCAAACATAGAGTCGTCGTTGAAGAGCGAGGGGGTAAGACAACCGGGGGTGAAGAAGAAACGTCCCATTTCCTCATAAAGCTTGTCGGGGGTGTTTTTAT
>JAZUOJ010000038.1:0-18620 GCA_045604625.1 Acutalibacteraceae bacterium
CAAGGCAACCGCTACTGCCAAGAGTTTACCTAAAAAACTCTTATTTTTCATAGTAGAAACCGTCCTCCGGCAGAGCGCCGCCCACCGATGCGGGGTTAAGGTCGAAAAGAACCTTTAAGTATCCTGCTACGGCGGTCTTCATATCCTCACCGTCAATATAAGTTATGTTGCAGTACGGAATAGCCTTCTGTGCTACTGCTGCCTTTACAATGCCAACCTTCTCTACAAGTGTGGCAGCCTCTGCTACGTTGGCGTTAACGTACTCGGTCGATGCTTTGTATTCCTTCAAAAACTCGTTTACTGCAGCCTTGTTTTCCTCAACGAAGGACTTTCTGGCTACCAGAACACCGGTAAGGAACAGGCTTCCGTTATCAAGCTTTTGCCATTCGTTATTCAGGTCAACGGCTATGCGAAGTCCCTCAACCGAGGTCTGTGCTACGGTTACGTAGGGCTGGGGAAGCATTGCGACGCCGGTGGGGGCGTTTTTGAGAAGAGCTACAACCTCGGTCGGCTCGCTCTTCCATTCAATTGTAACGTCCCTTTCTGGGTCAATGCCGTTTTCGCTGAGAATATAGCGAAGTGCATATTCGGGTGTAGAGCCTTTGCCGGTTGCATAAATGGTCTTGCCCTTAAGGTCGGCAAGGCTGTTTATTGAGTCGCCCTTTTCGGTTATGTAAACAACACCGAGCGTGTTTACTGCCAACAGCTGAATTGCGCCTTCGGTCTTGTTGTAAAGAACCGAAGCTAAATTAGCGGGAACAGCGGCAATATCAAGCTCGCCCTTTGTGAGCAGAGGGGTGATTTCGTCAGCCGAGCCGGCAACCGTAAATTCGTAGTTGTTAGCTGCTTTGCCGTTTTCATTATCCTCCATAACCTTTACAAGTCCCATAGATGTGGGGCCTTTAAGGCCTGCTATGCGCATAGTTACGGGCGTGGGTGCGGGAGTACTGGATACGTTATCGGCAGCCTCTCCGCAGCCGAGCACTGCGCAGGCGAGAAGTAGCGTACATAAAACCAATGATAATAATTTTTTCATAATAAAAACCTCTTTTCTGTGGTGTAATTATACTATACACACAGAAGCCTGTATGTTGCAACGGCAACGAAACTAAAAAATTTTAAAGGTGTTTTTATAAAATTCAATAATTCCTTCGTCCCGCATTTTGCTAAGCTCGCGCGAAAGGGCGCTTCGGTTTACGCCTATGTACGCTGCAAGGCTTTCGCGGCTAAACGGCAGGGAAAACGTACGTCCGCCGTTTTTGTGGGCATACTGTGAAAAAAGGGTTAAAAGTTTATCGCGAATGGATAACTTTGAAAGCACCTGAATACGGTCGTTCATATCCAGCGCGCGCCCGGCCAGCATAGAGGCAAAGCGGTTATAAAGCCAGGCGTTTTCCGGCTCGCGCAGGCGGCTGCAGGAAAGCCACAAAACGCGGCTGTCCTCGGCAGCAAAGGCAAGCACGGGACTTTCCTTTTTTTCTAAGAAGCAAAGCGATTCGCCAAAGGTGTTGCCGGCGCTTACGTTTGCCATCATAACGCGGTCACCGTTTATGTCGTCGGTGAAAACTTCAATTGTGCCCTCTAACACAAGACCGAAGTGTTTAAGCTCTCCGCCCGCCGTAAATATACATTCACCTTTTTTGTAGCTGCGCTCTATTGCGCCGAAAATGCTCATTGCAAGTTCGCGTTTTTCTTCGCTAAGACCCGTAAAAAGCGGGCATTTTTCTATAGCGGTTTCGTAACGCACCGCGACACATCCTTTGCTTGGTAATCTTTTATAAAAATATACCACAATGCGAAAAGTAATTCAACGATTAATAGAAAATTTACCTTTTGTGTTTACATTTGACAAATGCTATGTTAGATTATATAAGGCGGAGTGAGCGCCAAAAATAAAATTAAATATATTTATCGGAAATGGAGAATGTTATGAGTATTTTTTCGGTATTTACACTGTTGGGTGGACTTGCTCTATTCCTTTTTGGAATGAATGAAATGTCCAACGGCCTTGAAAAAATGGCTGGTGGTAAACTGGAGCAAATTTTAAGAAAAATGACCGACAATAAAATAAAGTCGTTTTTCTTGGGACTTGGAGTTACGGCTGTAATTCAGTCGTCTTCGGCGCTGACCGTTATGCTTGTAGGTCTTGTAAATTCAGGAATTATGAGCTTTGGGCAGACTATTGGAACCATAATGGGCTCTAATGTTGGTACAACTGTTACCTCGTGGATATTGAGTCTTGCCGGGATTGAAAGCGACAATTTCTTTTTAAAGTTATTAAAGCCATCTAACTTTTCAATGATATTAGCGCTTATCGGTATAATTTTGCAAATGTTTACCAAGGGCGACAAAAAGCGCAGCATGGGTTCTGTTTTGTTGGGTTTTACGGTGCTCATGTGCGGAATGACGCTTATGTCGGATGCGACCGAACCGCTTTCCGAAATGCCTCAATTTGTTTCAATACTTACCGCCTTTAAAAACCCGCTTTTCGGCGTTATCGTGGGTGCGCTTTTTACTGCGCTTATTCAAAGCTCATCGGCATCAGTCGGTATTTTACAGGCAATTGCGATTTCCGGCGGTGTTACCTACGGCATGGCTATTCCGATAATAATGGGACAGAATATAGGCACTTGTATTACAGCTATTATTTCCAGCATCGGTGTTAGCCGTAACGCCAAAAAGGTTTCGGTTGTTCACCTTGCCTTCAATATAATCGGTACAACAATGTGCCTTGTTCCTTTCCTTATTCTAAATGCTTTTTTGGATTGGGCATTTATAGACACCGATATTTCACCCTTTATGATAGCTATAATACACAGCATTTTCAATGTTGTTACAACGGTACTGCTGTTGCCTTTCTCGGGCGCACTTGAAAAGCTTGCCAACCGTATCATTCCCGAGGAAGAGGTTAAAGAGGTTGGTCCCAAGCTTGATGACCGCCTTATCACTATGCCGTCGCTTGCCTGTGCTTCGGCGTTTGACGGCACTATAGAAATGTCGCGTTTTGCAACCGAGGCATTTAAAATCTCGGCAGGACTTATTGATGACTTTAGTGAAAAGACCGCAGCTCGCGTTACCGAGCTTGAGGAAATTATCGATATATACGAGGACCGTTTGGGAACCTATATGGTAAAACTCTCGCGTGAGGCAATCTCGGTTGAGGATTCGCATCAGGTGGCAAAAATTTTGCATACCATAAACGATTTTGAGCGTATGGGCGACCACGCCTGCAACCTCGTTAAGGTGGGCCGTGAGATACACGACAAAAAAATCAGCTTTTCACCCGAGGCAAAGGCCGAACTCGCGGTGCTTAATGCTGCCCTGCTTGAGATAGTTGATTTGACCGAAAAAGCGTTTTGCGAAAACGACGTTTCGCTGGCTGCAAGGGTTGAACCGCTTGAGCAGGTAATAGACCGAATAATATTCAGGATAAAGAATAACCACATTAACCGCCTGCAAAAGGGCAACTGCACAATAGAACTCGGCTTTGTGCTCAGCGATCTTGTAACCAATTTCGAGCGCGTTTCCGACCACTGCTCCAACATAGCCGTTACGATAATCGAGGCCGAGCACGACTCGTACAAAACGCACGAATATTTAAAGAACTTCAAGTCGGAGGAAAACGAATTTTATCGCTCCTGCTATGAAGAGTATAGCCAAAAGTTTACTGTGTAACAGACAGAAACAGCACCCATTTTGGGTGCTGTTTTTTGTTAACAAATTGTTAAGTTTTATTTTAATTTTGTTTTATAAAATGATAAATGTAAAGGTGGTGACAGCTTGCAGGACGTTTTAATTTTCAAAAGGATCGAGAAAAAATACAGAATAAACAGAGACACCCGGCAACGGTTGCTTTTGCTTATATCAGAAAGGCTAATTCCCGATAGCCACGGCAAAAGTCGGGTTTACAGTCTTTACCTCGACACGCCGGATTACAGACTTATAAGGGAATCTATAACGGCGGGTGTGTATAAGGAAAAGTTGCGTCTTCGCAGTTACGGTCAACCGAAAGCTGACGGCAAGGTTTTTCTTGAAATAAAGAAAAAATATAAGGGCGTTGTCTATAAAAGGCGCGAGGTTATGCGGTTTTGCACCGCCTTCGACTACATAACGAGTGGCCGTAAGCCGTATGACAGTCAGATACTTAGAGAGATAGATTATGCTATGAACTGTTACGGAAACCTTTGTCCGAAAATGCTCATCACCTGTGAGCGCGAGGCATATTTTTCGCTTGAAAATCCCGACCTCAGGCTTACCTTTGACCGGGATATACGCTATAAAAACCAAGAGTTTTCTTTTTCGCCCGACGGAAAACCGATTATCGGTGACGATGAATATATACTTGAGGTTAAATCGGGCGGGGGAGTCCCATTGTGGTTGTCGCGCGCACTCAGCGAATGTGAAATTTTTCCGGCACCTTTTTCAAAATACGGTACCGCGTATAAGGATTTAAATTTCTTGATATAAGGAGAATAATTATGGCAGAACTTTTTTCATCAACAATAGAGACCACCGCATCGGGGGGCGCATATTTTTTAGGGCTTTTAGCGGCGCTTGTTTGCGGTATTATTGCGGCAGCCGCATCGTCTTATAAATCTGTAGTCAGTAAAAGCTTTGCGGTGGCGCTTATAGTGTTGCCGATGATAGTACAGACCGTAATAACTATGGTAAACGGAAGCGTAGGAACCGGTGTTGCCGTAATGGGTGCATTTTCACTTGTGCGGTTTCGTTCGGTGCCAGGCAAAGCACGTGATATAGCGTCAATCTTTCTTGCGATGACTGCGGGGCTTGCCTGCGCGGCGGGATACCTCATTTTAGCGGTGGCGTTTACTATGCTGGTGGGCGCTGTGCTTATGGTGTCGGTGCATATTGCTTTTAAAAGCGACAGACTGCTTGATTTGCGTATAACCGTGCCCGAAACGCTCAGTTTTACGGGTGCGTTCGAAGAGGTGTTTGATAAATATACCCGTGCTCACCGTCTGGTTTCGACCAAAACCTGCAATATGGGCAGCCTTTATAAGCTTTATTATAAAATTGAGCTTAAAAGCCGCGAAGAGCTTCGTGAGTTCATAGACGAACTACGTCAAAGAAACGGCAACCTGGAGGTTTATATCTCTGAGTCGGCAGAAGGAAGTGACGCGCTTTGATTAGAAGATTTTCGGTGCTTTTTTTGACGATACTGCTTTGTGTAGCTTTTTGCGGCTGCGGCGGTAATGACAAAAAAGAACTGCCGTTGACCGAGGTGACATCCGATAGCGTATCGTCTGCCGCCTCGGTAGACGTAGACCTATCGGCTATGGAGCTGTCCTTTACCGAACGCGAGTTAAAGGGTGAATATGCGACCTCTAGTGCCACCGTAGTAAATTTCGGCGGTGGCGCCGCGGAAATAGACGGCGAGGGAGCCCAATATGACGGAAAGCTGGTTATAAATAGCGAGGGAACGTATCTTCTTTCGGGCGTTGGCAGTTCTTATATAGAAGTGGCGGCGGGGGAGAACGATAAAGTCCAGCTGGTGCTTTGCGGTCTTGAGATAAGCAATAGCGAGGGTCCTGCACTTTACGTTAAATCAGCAGACAAGGTGTTTTTGACCCTGAGCGAGGGCACAGAAAACAAGCTGTCCGACGGTGGGGAATACGTGTTTTCCGAGGATGATGGACTGGACGGAGCTATATTTTCCCGTGCCGACCTTTGCATAAACGGAAAAGGCACGCTGACTGTAAACGGAAACAATAAACACGGCATAGTGTCGAAGGATGATTTGGTGCTGACAGGCGGAAACATTGCGGTAACCGCAAAGAACGTGGCGCTTGACGGCAAGGACTGCGTAAAAATAACCGAAACGGCGTTGTCGGTTAGTGCGGGTACCGATGGCATTCGCTCCAGCAACACGGAAGAAGGAAACAGAGGATATATTTATATAAAAAACGGCACGTTAAACGTGACAAGCGAAAATGACGCGTTTCAGGCGCAGACCGCGCTGTTTGTTGAAAACGGTGATATAACCGTTCTTGCCGGCGGAGGAAGTGTTAACGCGTCCTACAGCGAAAACGGCTGGAACAAGGGCTGGATGATGCCTCCGGGCTACAGCCAAGAGCAGGATAGCACAGCAGAATCTGCAAAGGGGCTGAAGGCCGGTGCGCTTATTAAAATTGAGGGCGGCAATTTTTCGCTTGATACCGCAGACGATGCGCTTCATTCAAACGGGGATATAGAAATCACGTCAGGCAGCATTTGCGCCTTGGCGGGTGACGACGGAATACACGCCGACAGCAAACTGAATATATCGGACGGAGATATAAAAATTGAAAAAAGCTATGAGGGCATTGAGGCGACGGACATAGTTTTGTCGGGTGGAAAAACAAACGTTACTGCGTCGGATGACGGCCTTAATGCGGCCGGCGGAAACGATGAATCGGCTATGGGAGGCAGACCGGGTATGGGCGCGTTTTCGGGTGACAGCGGCAGCATATTGATATCCGGCGGCACACATAATATCAACGCATCGGGTGACGGCGTAGATTCTAACGGTTCAATTACGGTTACAGGCGGAACAACCCTTGTAAGCGGTCCCACCAACAGCGGCAACGGTGCCCTTGATTATGCGGGCAGCGCAACCGTAACGGGCGGAACGTTTGTGGCTGTCGGCAGCAGCGGTATGGCGACAGGCTTTACCGATGCCGAAAACCAAGGCGCCATACTATGCGACGTAGGAAACCATCAGTCAGGCAGCGAAATAAAGGTAGTGACTGACAGCGGAAAGGTTATACTTTCGTTCATTCCCGAAAAGGCATATTCTTCTTTGGTAGTAAGCGCTGAGGGAATCAAAGCGGGCGAAACCTATAAAATAACCGTGGACGGAGAGACCGCAACCGAGATAACAATGGATTCGTTAGTGTACGGTAGCAGCGGTATGGGCGGACACGGAGGATTTGGGAATATGGGCGGTCCCGGTGGGCCGGGCGGACCGGGAGGTTTCGGCAAAAAATAAAACCCGTAGGTCTTCCCACGGGTTTTAAAGGGTTATTTTTCCTGTTTTTGCTGCATTCGTTTCCAGTTGAAAAAACCGTAAAGGTCGTTTAGAAGGAACATAATAAAGCAAAGCACCATAGGCAGCGACGAAATGTCTTGTATGGCGGCAATGGTCCAAAGAATTATTAACACAACGTCGTTGGCTGCATAGCCGAGAGCGTAAAAAGGGCTTCTGAGAAAGGTTAGTACCGATGCTATAAAGCTGGTGGTTACAGAAATTGTGCTTATAATCAGGTTTGCATTACCAAGTGTACGCAGTATAAAATAAAACAGAGCCGTTACTGCGGCGGCAGATATAAACAAGAGAACGAAATGGCTTTTTTGCAGCCGACGGATTTTAACTTCGTTTGAGTCTTTATACGGATTTTTTATCCACGAAACCGTAGCACACAAAGCCATAGGCGAGGTCATACAAAGGTAGGTAATCATCTCGCCGTAGTATCTTAAATGAAAGCTGACAATCCCGTAAAAAACCGAAAATATTATGGTCAGTATTTGCCCTGCAACCATTCCTTTTGCCACAAAAATCAGCGCGGTGACGCCTATGAGCGATGCTATGGTGTGAAGCACACCGCCCGACACGGCAAAGGAAAATATTACAACTGCAACAGAAGAAAGCCATAAAATTAATTCAAACTTCGAAAGACTTGAAAAAAGTTTTTTAAAACGCATTTTAACCTCCAAAAAAATAAGCACCCGAAATATGTATCTTCAAAGACCTAACGATACATATACGAATGCTACCCGGTGGCAGAAATATTTTCTATATACTACCATACGGTTGTGGCTCTGTCAAGCAAAAGACTTTACTTTTGGCGGTTTTAAGTTTATCATAAAAGCGGAGGGAAGATTTATGACAGAACAAAAGAAAATACTAATAGCAGATGACGAGCCGCGTATAACCGCGCTTGTCAGCGATTTTCTCTCTGCCGCAGGTTATAAAACGCTGATAGCGGGTGACGGAGAGGAGTCGCTTCGCCTTTTTTCGGAAAATCCCGATTGCGCGCTTGCCATACTGGATATAATGATGCCCAAGACAGACGGCTGGGCAGTCTGCAGAGAAATAAGAAAGGTGTCTACGGTACCGGTTATACTTCTTACTGCGCGTGCAGAGGAGTTTGACCAGCTTATGGGGTTCGAGGCAGGTGCTGACGAATACGTTACAAAGCCCTTTTCTCCCGCCGTGCTTGTAAAAAGGGTTCAGGCGCTCATAAAACGCACCTCGGGCAGCACAGAAGCGCCAAACGCAGGACTAAAGATAGATAACGAGGCTTACACGGCGCACCTCGATGGGCAGGAGCTTGATTTAACCCTGAAAGAGTTTGAAATTTTATCGTTTCTTTACTCCAACGCGGGCAGAGTGTTTACCCGTGACCAAATTTTAAATGCGGTCTGGGGTTATGATTTTGAGGGCGATTCCCGCACGGTTGATTCGCATATGGCTCGACTGCGCGTAAAGCTTGGAAATTACGGAAGTTCACATATAAAAACGGTTTACGGAATGGGATATAAATTTGAGGTGTAGTGTTGAAGGGTAAGCTTTGGTTTAGAATTTTTCTCAGAATAGCGGCAATTTTTGCGGTATTTGTGCTGTTGCTTGCGGTTTGCAACCGATTCTTTCTTGTGGAATTTTTCGAGTGGAGCGAGAAGGGCGTTTTGCGTGAGCAGGGGCAGGTCTTGTCGGCGCTTGATATGCAGGATAGCACCGCAGTGGTTGACATAATATCGGAAATAAGCGACGACTATAACTTCGAGGTTGAGATTTATACCGATAGGGGCGTCGTGCTTTACACCTCGTTCGGCAGCCAGATGCTTGATTTTTATTATAAAAACAACCCCGGCCTTTCTATGAAACATAAAAAACTTAAAGTAATAGAAACGGATCAGTTTTCCGACGGCAGTGTGTTCGAAACGGCGGTCGACGACTATACCGGAACCGAATATTTGGTTCACCGCGTAGCGGTAGAAACGGGGGTAAATGCCGAACTCAGGGTGCAGACCCGACTTCTTCATAACAGCGCCCAAATCGCCGAAAGGTTTACCTCGATAATAGCGGTGGTGTGCCTTTTGCTTTCGCTTGCTTGGATGTTTATATCGGCCCGCCGTATATCGCGCCCCATAACCGAAATGAGTGCCATCACACGTGATATGGCACAGCTTAATTTCGGACGAAAGGTAAAGGTAGATTCGTCCGACGAGATAGGAGAACTGGGCAGTTCTATAAACGCGCTGTCCGAAAAGTTAAGCGCCACGCTTTTGGATTTAAGGCAGTCTAACGAACAACTGCGGGATGAAATCGAGCTGGAGCGTCAGCTTGATTCAATGCGGCGCGGTTTTGTGGCCAACGTATCGCACGAACTTAAAACCCCCATAGCCATAATTGAGGGCTATGCCGAGGGATTAAAGTTAAATATAAACCCCGAAGCGCGCGACGAATACTGTGACACGATTATTGACGAAAGCGAGCGAATGAACCGTCTGGTTTTAAGCCTTTTAGAACTTTCAAGGTACGAATCGGGACAGATTCCGCTAAAGCCCACAGCCTTTAACCTTACGGATATGGCGAGGGATATGGCTTTTCGTATATTTGCGGATAGTGACGTTTCCCTCTCTGTGCCGACCGACGATGTTTTTGCCGTTGCGGATACGGTACAAATAGAGCAGGTGTTTAAAAGCATTCTGGAAAACGCAAAAAGTCATACGCCGTCGGGCGGTAGTGTTAGCATAGAGTTTTGTGACGGCGAGGATATAAGGGTTAAGATTCACAATACAGGCAGTCACATAGACGAGGAAAAAATGCCGCAAATTTGGCAGAGCTTTTTCCGGGGCGAGGAGTCGCACAAGCGCGAGCAAAGTCGTTTTGGACTCGGCCTTTCAATTGTGGCGGCAATCTGCAAAATGCACAGAAAACCCTGCGGTGTGTATAACACCGAAACAGGAGTCTGTTTTTGGTTTGATTTAAATAAGCAATAAACGAGGGCGCTTAAAGCGCCTTTGTTTTTGATATTTATAAATTTATTGCAAGGTGAACGGGTTTTTGTTATAATAATCTTATCTATGAAAACAAGGAGAAAAAGCAGTGTCATTTCCGCTTGATAAAATAAGAAATTTTTGCATAGTTGCGCATATAGATCACGGCAAGTCGACCCTTGCCGACCGTTTGCTGGAGCTTACCGAAACGGTTGCCGCCCGCGATATGGAGGACCAGATTTTAGACAGTATGGACCTTGAACGCGAGCGCGGTATTACCATAAAGGCGCACGCTGTAACACTTTATTACAACGCGTCTGACGGCGAACAGTACGAGCTTAATCTAATCGACACCCCCGGCCACGTTGACTTCAATTACGAGGTATCCCGCAGTCTTGCCGCTTGTGAGGGCGCGGTGTTGGTGGTTGACGCGTCACAGGGAATTGAAGCACAGACCTTGGCTAATACCTATTTGGCGGTTGACCACGGGCTTGAGCTTTTGCCGGTTATAAATAAAATCGACCTGCCGAGCGCCGACCCCGACCGTGTTATAGCTGAAATAGAGGACGTTATCGGCATACCCGCTGAGGATGCGCCCCGCGTATCTGCAAAAAGCGGTATAAACATAGAAGAGGTGCTTGAGCGTATTGTAACTGATGTTCCCGCGCCCAAAGGCGACAGGAACGCACCGCTTAAAGCGCTAATTTTCGATTCGTATTACGACCCGTACCGCGGTGTAATTGTCTATTTCCGCGTGGTCGAGGGCACACTTCACAGCGGGGATATGGTTCGTCTTATGAACACGGGTGCCGAATATTTGACGGTTGAAATCGGCCGCAAGCGTGCTACAACCCTCGAGCCCTGCGAAAAGCTTGAGGCGGGCGAGGTTGGATATCTTGCTGCTGCCATAAAAACCGTTAGCGATGCCCGCGTTGGTGATACAATAACCTCTGCTGAAAGTCCGGCCGAAGAGCCGCTTGACGGTTACCGTCAGGTAAACCCCGTTGTTTTCTGCGGAATTTATCCCGCCGACGGCGCGAAATATACCGATTTGCGCGAGGCGCTAGAAAAGCTGCAACTTAACGATGCGTCGCTCTTGTTCGAGCCCGAAACCTCGGGTGCTTTGGGCTTTGGCTTCCGTTGCGGATTTTTGGGACTTCTCCATATGGAGATTATACAAGAGCGTCTTGAGCGCGAGTACAATCTCGACTTAGTTACCACCGCGCCCAGCGTTGTTTACCGCTTTAAGCTTACAAGCGGGGAAACGATAGAGGTTGATAACCCCACTAATTACCCCGACCCTGCGACCATTGAAAAATCGTACGAGCCGATTGCCGACGTGCATATTTTCAGCCCCAGCGAATACGTTGGCACTATTATGGAGCTCTGTCAGGAACGACGCGGCGACTATAAGGGCATGCAGTATATGGGTGACCGTGTAGACATTCATTACGAAATGCCGATGGGCGATATAATTTACGACTTTTTCGATGCGCTTAAATCCCGCACGCGCGGCTATGCCAGCTACGACTATGAGCCTAAGGGATATAAAGAATCGAAGCTTGTAAAGCTTGACGTTATGCTGGCGGGTGACATTGTTGACGCGCTGTCGTTTATCGTGTTTACCGATAACGCCTATTCCCGCGCAAGGCGTATAGCCGAAAAGCTAAAGGAATTTATACCGCGTCAGCTGTTTGAGGTTCCCGTTCAGGTTGCCATAGGCGGAAAAATAATTGCACGCGAAACCGTTAAGGCAATGCGCAAGGACGTTCTTGCAAAGTGCTACGGCGGTGATATTACCCGTAAAAAGAAGCTGCTTGAAAAGCAGAAAGAGGGTAAAAAACGTATGCGCAAGCTCGGCTCGGTCGAGGTTCCGCAGGAAGCGTTTATGGCTGTGCTCAAACTTGATGAATAGTAAAAAGACTCAACCGAATCAGGTTGAGTCTTTTTTTAAAGTCTATTGTAAATTTCCTCTGAAATACGGCAAATATCGTCTATTTCGGACTGCTTTGCTGTGCGCAGAGGTTTGCGCTCGGGCGCACCCCAAACATCGAAAAAGCGCGGTCCTATCCATTCATACCCTTTTGAGGAATTGAAAATTCCGAGGATGACCGAAAGGCAGGCGGCCCGGGGTTTCATAAAAATCAGCTTCATAGGATGCTTTATAATAGCAAAAATGGGCTTCGGGTAGTGCGCCGTTATGCCCGTAAAGGAAATGCCGGGGTGCACCACCGAAATGCAGGGGCTGCCGATGGATAAAAGAGAATACATAAGAAATCGCTTTGCATTGCCGTAAATAAGGCTTGCGCGTCGGCGTCCGGAGAAATCAATATCGTTTGTATCAACGTGTGAATAGTTGTGAGCAATACTGCCCACAACTATAATTTTTCCGCCCCGCTTTTCTATGTTTTTCAATAATTTTCTCGCTAAAAAATAGGGTGACACAAAGTTTATTTGAAAAACGTTTAAATATCCGGTGTCGCATATTTTTCTTGGTATGCTGTAGGCGCCTGCGTTTAGTATAAGATAGTCGGGCGGGTTTTCCAGCAGCCTTTCTGCCGCCGCCTTTACGGAGGGAAAATCGGCAAGGTCGAGAGTAATGCGGTCTATTTCGGTGCGGGGGTATAATGCCTTTATTTCCTGCTCAAGCTTCAGAGATTTTTCTTTATTTCTGTCCAAAAGACAAAGTGAAGCCTCGAGAGACGCCACTATTTTGCATATTTCCCGTCCGAGTCCGCCGGTTGCGCCGCTTATTGCTACGGTCTTACCGCGAAGCGAGTGGGTGTTTTTTAAAAGCCATTTTTCTACGTTCATTTCGTGCCCCTTTTAAGATCTGTTTGCTTTTCGGTATTCGCCTGGTGTACAGCCGATTAACTTTTTAAACTGCTTATTAAAGTTTGAAAGGTTGCGAAAACCGCATTCAAAAGCAACGTCGGCAATACTCATATCTGAATTGCCCAAAAGCTTACAAGCATTTTTTGCGCGAAGCTGGGTTATGTACTGTATTGCGCCAACCCCCGTAGCTGCCTTGAAAAGTCCCATAAAATAGCTGCTGCTGAGGTGAGAAACTTTGGCGAGCGTTGAAATGGTGATATTGCTTTGAAAGTTTTTATCAATATAATCAAACGCAGGGCGCAGACTTTCGTCACGAGCAAGCTCGGTCTTTTGGCGCATATAAATATCACCGCTGTTTTCAAGCAACCAAAACAGACGAAGCATCTCGCTTTTGAGAAGCAGGTCGTGCTGCGGAGTGTTTGCCCGCGCACAGGAAAAAATATTCTCTACCGAGGTTTTAATTTCGTCGTAGTACGGGTGTTCCCGCGTTATGCGGTGGTTTATTCCCGCCTTGCCGATGACTATGGGCTTTATGCAGGCGGCGGTGCATCGGTCGTCGTTTCCGGCTCCAAGTATTTGCGGGCTGAAAACCAGTGTATCGTAGCGGTTTATATTGCTGCCGTGTTCCTTGACCGAGTGTAGCGTGTTGGGCGGAACGATTATGATATCGCCCGAATACGCCAGTATTTTTTCATCGCCGACGGTAAACTCTCCGCATCCGTCTATTACATAGCTTAGTTCTATCTCCTTGTGCCAGTGAAGCGGTGATATGGCATATAGCCGCGGCATAAGGCATTTATAGTAGCTGTAGGGCACCAAAGCCGAGCTATGTTTTACTTTTTCTTCCAAAGATAATTTTTCCATAAAACACTCCAAAAAGTAGTATAGTATCATATTTTTGTATTTTATTGGCAGAAAATTGGTTTATATAATGGTATTATATCATAAGAATGGAAGTCTATCAACAATAAAAGAAAAGGGGCGTTTTTGATGATAAACAAACAACCTTCCTGGCTTTCCGATGCAGTGTTTTACGAAATCTATCCGCAGTCGTTTTACGATACTAACGGCGATGGAATAGGTGATTTGCGAGGCATAATCGAAAAATTGGATTACGTGAAATCAATAGGCTGTAATGCCCTTTGGATAAACCCCTGCTTTGATTCGCCTTTTGTTGACGCAGGTTATGACGTTCGCGATTATAAAAAAATTGCACCTCGCTACGGCACCAACGACGATATGCGGGAGTTGCTTTCGGTGGCGCACGAAAAAGGTATACGCGTTTTGCTTGATTTGGTACCGGGTCACACTAGTGAGGAGCATCCGTATTTTTTAGAAAGCGCAAAGGAAACACAAAACGAAATGTCCGACCGTTATATCTGGACGGACGAGGCATTTACCGGAGCCGGAGGGCTTACTGCGATAAGTGGCGTGCATCCCAGAAACGGCTCCTACATAACTAACTTTTTTAAGTGCCAGCCGGCGCTTAATTTCGGCTTTGGCGAGCCAACGCTCAGTTGGCACAAATCTTACAACTCGCCCGAGGCGATTGCCACCCGTGAAATGATAAAGGACATTATGCGCTTTTGGCTTTCTATGGGCTGTGACGGTTTCAGGGTAGATATGGCGTCAAGCCTTGTAAAAAAGGACACCGAAGACAGGTCGTGCACCAAAGAGGTTTGGCGTGATATTATAGGCGACATAAAATCCGAATATCCGGAAATGGCTCTCGTTTCCGAGTGGGGCTGTCCCGAGCAGGCGCTGGACTGCGGATTTGATATGGATTTCTGTTTGCAGTGGTGTCCTTGCTACGGTCCGCTTATGCGCGACTATAAACGTGATAACGAAGGCAGAGTGGTTTCGCAGGACAACAGTTATTTTAAAAGCACCTCAAACCGCGATGCGCTTTTCTTCAAGGATGATTACGTGCCGCGCTATGAAAAAACAAAGGACAAGGGACTTTGGTGCTTTATCACGTGCAACCACGATGCTACCCGCCCTGCACCTATGCTTGATGAAACCGAAAGGCGTTTAGCCTTCGCATTTATCTTCACAATGCCCGGAGCGCCGTTTTTATATTACGGTGACGAGATAGGTATGAGTTTCAGATGGCTCCCCACCAAGGAGGGCGGTTACCGCCGCACGGGAAGCCGAACCCCCATGCAGTGGAAAAAGGGTGAAAACCTTGGCTTTTCTACGGCGGCTCCCGAAAAGCTTTATTTAAGCGTGGACCCGAGCGACAATGCGCCCACCGTTGCCGAGCAGGAAAAAGACCCCGACTCGTTTTTAAATTTCGTGCGTTCTGTTATCTCGCTGCGTAAGGAACATAAGGATCTTGGGAATAACGGAAGCTTCAGTATGTATTTTGCAAAGGAAGGCTATCGTACAATGGCATACAAGAGGGGAAATGTGCTGCTTGCGGTAAACCCGGGCAATGAAAACGAAACTTTACCCCTTGACACGCAATATAAATCTGTTTATTCTATAGGAAAACACCAAGTAAATGACGGTGAGCTTGTTTTACAAGGTCAGTCGTTTGTCGTGCTTGTGCCCGTAAAATAAGGAGAGAAGATATGAAAGAATTAAATTATAGACAGGTGCATCTTGATTTTCATACCAGCGAAAAGATGCCGGATGTGGGAAGTCGTTTCAGCGAGGAAAACTTCCGTGAAGCACTTAAGGTAGGCCACGTAAATCATATAACGGTATTTTCAAAGTGCCACCACGGTTGGAAGTATCATCCGTCGGACGTAGTGCCTGTGCATCCTACCCTTTCTTTTAATCTTTTGGAAAAACAGCTAAAAATCTGTAAAGAGGAGGGCGTAAGTTCGCCTATTTATATCTCTGCAGGTTTTGACGAAAATTATGCTGTGCAGCATATGGACCATCTTGTAAAACCCACGCCGGGAAGCGGAACCGACTTTTTAAATCCGGCGTTTCACCACATATGCTTTAACACCCCGTATCTTGACCGCCTTGCCGCCGAGGTTGAGGAGGTAATGCAAAAGTACAGTCCCGAAGGGGTTTTTCTGGACATTTCGGATATACGAATTTGCTATTGCCCCTATTGCTTAAAGGCTATGGAAGAGGCAGGGCTTGACCCGCAGAACCCCGAGGACGTTAAAAAGCAGGCCGAAATAACCTATAAAAAATATACCACGCGGATGGAAGAGGCTGTCAGAAAATACAGCAAGGATACCGCCATATTCCACAACGCGGGACATATTCGTCGCGGAAGACGTGATATCGCTTTCTCGAACACGCATCTCGAGCTTGAAAGTCTGCCTACAGCTTCGTGGGGATATGACCATTTCCCGCTTTCTGCCGCTTACGCCCGCACGCTCGGTATGGACTACCTTGGTATGACGGGCAAATTCCATCGCGGTTGGGGCGAGTTTGGCGGATTTAAGCATCCTAATGCTTTGCGTTATGAAACTGCGCTTTCAATAGCGCAGGGCGCAAAATGCTCAATCGGTGACCAGCTGCACCCGCTTGGCGAAATGAATATGGCCACGTACAGGCTTATCGGTGCGGCATATTCGGAGGTGGAGGAAAAAGAACCGTGGCTTAAGGACAGCTGCGCCGTTTCCGACGTTGCCATTCTCAGCACAGAGGCCTTTGCACCCGACCTGCCGGACGACGGCGACGTGGGCGCATCACGCGTGCTGCTGGAGGGTAAATATCTCTTCGACCTTATAGATAGGGAAACCGATTTAGCGGGGTATAAACTGCTTATTCTGCCTGACGTTATACGCCTGGACGAGGATATGAAAAAACGTCTTGAAGACTATATTAGCGGCGGCGGAAAGATATTGGCATCGGGATATTCCTGCCTGTGGGAGGGAAGGGACAGCTTTGCCATAAACGTCGGCGCAGAATACGGCGAGCTTAATACCCTTAACCCCACCTACTATCGCCCCGAGTTTGAAACCTTGGGCGGGTCTGCCGAATACTTGGTATATGCGCCTTCGCATTTAGTAAGGCTTGCGGGCGGCAGTTCGTGTGCCAAGCTCCAGCAGCCGTATTTCAACCGCGCGTACAATCATTTCTGTTCGCATCTGCACACGCCTAACCAACCCGGTGCCGATTATGACGGCGTTATTCTGACCGAAAACACCGCTTACGTGGCGTGGAACATTTTTGAAGAGTATAGCAAAAACGGCACTTATTATGTAAAAGAGCTGTTACTATATCTTATTGATAAGCTTATAGGCGATAAAAAGAGCATATCCGCAGCACTTCCTGACCGAGGTGTTGTAACGCTGCGCAAACAGGAAAAGGATAACCGTTTTGTTGCACATCTTCTTTATGCGCACACCAGCCTGCGAGGCGACGGTGTAGAGGTTATTGAGGATGTTGTTCCGCTTTACGGCGTTTCGCTGAGTCTTAAGACCCGAAATGCGCCTAAACGGGTTTACCTTGCCCCGACGGGTGAGGAAATACCGTTTGAATACAAGGATGGCAGCACTTTTGTAACGGTACCGAAAGTGTATATCCATCAAATGGTAATTTTTGATATGTAAAATAGGTGGTCACCGCAAAAAATTTTAGTTTTTTGCGGTGATTTGGTTTTAAATACCAAATAAACCAAAAATTTTTATAAATTATTGTGTTATATGACAAGCAATTGCGCTTGGTCGGTGTTATAATTACACTAGGACATAAGGGGAGGTATTTCTATGTCAGAAAAAAAGCTTAAAAACTTAAACACCCAAACGTCGAAAAAAATCGATAATCGCGATTTAGTGCCGCCTTATCGTCCTGATTCACAGGTAACGCTGGAGAACGGAATGCCTGATTGGATAAAAGAACTTATTATGGCGGAAATACATATTCGCACCTTCACACCCGAGGGAACAATTGCGGCCGCAATAGAGAAACTGGACCATTTTGCCGAGATGGGTGTAACCGGTCTTTGGGTAACTCCGGTTAATGACCGAGGAATAGAGGGTAACGGTTACGGAAACCTTGGCCCCGGAACCATCGACCCGCGCTTTACCGGTGTTCTTAGCTATGACGAGCCCTGGCGCCAGACCGACTATGACGAAGGCTGGAAGGTCTTCCACAATTTTGTTGCCGAGGCGCACAAAAGAAATATTCGCATATATCTTGATATGGTAACCTGGGGACTCGAGTGGGACAGCCCGCTTATTGATGAAAAACCGCATTGGTTTGTCGGCGGTATCAGAGGTCCCTGCACCGAGCGCAGCCGTATGTTCAACTGGTGCGCTGACGATTTGGTAGAGTGGTATATAGGCCACGTGGTAGACGTTGCCCTGAAGACCGACATAGACGGTATTCGTTTTGATATGGAGCCTATGTATGCGTCTTACAAGGTAATTAAGGAGATTCGCCGCAGAATTTATGAAGCCGGCAGACCGATTTCGATTATAAGCGAAGCACCTAACGAGCGTCTTGAAACCTTTGACTTTGAACAGTTTGGAATTTGTGACCGCCGCACTAAGTGCAACGTAAACCAACGCCTGTTTGTTGATTACGACATCGTTGACAGTTATAACAACGGTTGCGTTCCAAATAATATCGTCGACTGTATAAAGGCTGGACACGGAATAGGTTTCCCGCATATGCAATGGGCTCACAAGGGTGGAATGTTCAGATACTACACAAGTATGCTCAGCAGTCACGATTATCCGAAGTACAACGTTTGTGGAAACCGCCTGTTTGCAGGTTATCAGGCAATATTCGCACCGTTTATTCCGCTTTGGATGACAGGTGAAGAATGGAACAATCCTAAAACACATCCAAGTCTTATATATCACAACCCG
>JAZUOJ010000039.1:0-4125 GCA_045604625.1 Acutalibacteraceae bacterium
ACCGCTGAAATGCCCGGTTTTTATCCTGAAGACGAATATGACCTTGCAGGATACTCTACCGGCGTCGTTGATAAATCAAAAATAATTGATAATACAACAATGCGCGAGGGCGATGTTGTTATTGCTCTACCGTCCAGCGGCGTTCACTCTAACGGTTTTTCACTGGTCCGTAAGGTTTTTGACGTTGAAAACAGCGATATTAAATCGCCTGTTGCAGAGCTTGGCGGAAAGTCGATAGGTGAAACATTGCTTACCCCCACCAGAATATACGTAAAACCCATACTTGCACTTTTGGAGCAGGTTGACGTTCGCGCTATTTCTCACATTACCGGCGGCGGTTTCTATGAAAACATTCCGAGAAGCATTCCGGATGGCTTTGGTGCCAAGATTAAGCGTGATGCTATTAGAATATTGCCGATTTTTGACCTTATTGCAAAAGCCGGCGGAATTACAGAACGCGATATGTTCAACACGTTTAATATGGGTGTTGGTATGAGCGTTGTTGTTCCTGCTGCGCAGGCAAAAAAAGCTTTGGAAATTTTAAAAGCAAACGGTGAAGATGCCTACGTAATAGGCGAAATCGTAAAATCAAGCGACAAAATTACTATTTGCTAACACTTACTATCACTCACTTTGGGGGATAAAGATGAAACAAAGTA
The DNA here is from genome assembly GCA_045604625.1 of Acutalibacteraceae bacterium. Classification (GTDB taxonomy): domain Bacteria; phylum Bacillota; class Clostridia; order Oscillospirales; family Acutalibacteraceae; genus SIG589. The sequence continues at coordinate 660 of JAZUOJ010000039.1, forward strand.
TAAAAAATGTAGCGGTTTTAGTTTCGGGCGGCGGCACGAATCTGCAGGCTATAATCGATGCACAGAAAAGCGGAATAATTAAAAGCGGAAAAATCTCTCTGGTGGTTTCTAATTCTTCTACTGCCTATGCTCTTAAGCGTGCCAAAAATGCCGGAATACATACGGCGGTAGTTTTAAAGAGCGAATGCGGAAGCCAAGAGATATTTGAGAATAGGCTTATTGAACTTTTGGAAAAAAACAAAATTGATTTAATCGTTTTAGCAGGTTTTATGTCGATTTTAAGTGAAAAGTTTACAAGTCACTTTAAAGACAGAATAATAAACGTCCATCCTTCGCTTATTCCTTCGTTCTGCGGAAAGGGCTTTTACGGTCTTCGTGTGCACGAGGCTGCTCTAGAGTATGGTGTTAAGGTAACCGGTGCAACGGTGCATTATGTTAATGAAATTCCCGACGGCGGAAAAATCATAATGCAAAAGGCTGTGAAAATACTGGAAAATGATACACCCGAAACCTTGCAAAAACGCGTTATGCGTTTGGCCGAATGGAAAATACTTCCGGCTGCAGTTGAAAAAATTTGTTCTGAAAATTAAGATTATAAGGGGAATATGTAATGAATATTTATGAGGTTAATAACATTGGTGAACTAATTCGCGACAACGCTTATGTTGGAAGAGGAATAGTTTTAGGAAAAACTGCTGATGGCAAGAAGGCGTGCTCTGCTTATTTTATTATGGGTAGAAGCGCAAACAGCCGCAACCGCGTTTTCACACTTCGCGACGGCGCACTTTATACCGAACCTTTTGATGCTTCAAAGGTTGAGGATCCTAGCCTTATTATCTATGCTGCAGTACGCGAAAAGGAAAATAAACTTATTGTAACTAACGGCGACCAAACCGATACCATTTATGATGGACTTTGTGCCGGAAAAACCTTCAGCGAGTCCTTGGTTTCGCGTGAATTTGAACCCGATGCTCCTAATCTTACCCCCAGAATCAGCGGTATTCTTGAGTTTAAGGACGGAGATTTCTCCTATGAAATGAGCATTTTAAAGAGCGCCGACGCGATGGGAACTGCTTGTAACCGCTATACCTTCTCATATTCTCCTCTTGCAGGTCTTGGACACTTTATCCATACCTATGTATGTGACGGAAACCCGATTCCCACTTTCCAGGGAGAGCCTGAACGCGTTGAAATTCCGGACGACATTGATGAATTTACAAATACGCTTTGGGACGCACTTAACGAAGACAATAAAATTTCGCTTTACGTACGCTATACTGACCTTGCCGACGGTAGCGTAGATTATAGACTTATAAACAAAAATAATTAAGCTATCGGGAGGAAATTAAAATGAAAGAAATCGAACTTAAATACGGCTGTAATCCTAATCAAAAGCCTTCTAAAATATTTATGCACGACGGTAGCGAGCTGCCGATAAAAATACTTTGCGGTAAACCCGGTTATATTAACTTTCTTGATGCTTTTAATTCCTGGCAGCTGGTAAAGGAGCTTAAAGAGGCCCTGGGCCTTCCCGCAGTAACTTCTTTTAAACACGTAAGCCCTACTTCTGCAGCGGTTGGTATTCCGCTATCAGATAAGCTTAAAAAAGCTTGTTTTGTTGATGATATCGAAGGACTTGACGATTCGCTGCTTGCCTGCGCATACGCAAGAGCACGCGGAACCGACAGAATGTGTTCTTTCGGCGACTGGGTTGCACTTTCTGACGTTTGTGACGTTACTACCGCACTTATGATAAAGCGTGAGGTTTCCGACGGTATTATCGCTCCCGGTTACGAGCCCGAGGCTCTTGAGATTTTAAAGAGCAAACGCGGCGGTAATTATAATATTGTCGAAATTGATCCCAACTACGTTCCCGATGCCGTTGAACACAAGCAGGTTTACGGTATTACATTTGAACAGGGACGCAACAACTTTGAAATTAACCGCGAATTGCTTGCAAATATAGTTACAGAAAACAAGGAACTCCCCGAAAGCGCAGTTCGTGATTTGATAGTTTCACTTATAACACTTAAATATACACAGTCCAACTCTGTTTGCTATGCTGTTGACGGACAGGCAATAGGTGTTGGTGCAGGACAGCAGTCGCGTATTCATTGTACTCGTCTTGCCGGAACAAAGGCAGATACCTGGTTCTTGCGTCAGCACGACAAGGTGCTTTCCTTGCCCTTTAAGCCCGAACTCGGCAGACCTGACCGCGACAACGTAATTGATGGTTACATAAACAAGAACGAGGAAGACGTTTGCGCCGACGGTATTTGGCAGAAATACTTTACTCGTCAGCCCGAACCGCTTACCGATGCAGAAGCAAAGGAATATCTTGCTTCGCGTGACGGTGTTGCACTGGGCTCGGATGCTTTCTTCCCGTTTAGCGATAATATTGAGCGCGCTAAGAAAAGCGTGTAAAATATATTGCAGAACCCGGTGGTTCAATACGTGATGACGCCGTTATTGATTGCTGTAACAAATACGGTATGGCTATGGCGTTTACCGGAATGCGTCTGTTCCATCATTAAGGAGATATAAATGAAGATACTTGTTGTTGGTGGCGGCGGAAGAGAGCACGCCATTATAAAAAAGTTAAAGGAAAATAAATCGGTTACCGAAATATTTGCCTTGCCCGGCAACGGCGGTATTGCAGCCGATGCAACCTGCGTCGCTATCGGTGCTAAGGAAATTGACAAAATTGTTGATTTTGCAATTAAAGAAAAAATCGATTATGCCGTTGTTGCTCCCGATGATCCTTTGGTGCTGGGCTGCGTTGATGCGCTCGAAGAGAAGGGAATACCTTGTTTCGGTCCCAGGGCTAATGCTGCAATTATTGAAGGTAGCAAGGTCTTTTCAAAAAATCTTATGAAAAAGTACGGTATTCCTACCGCCGAGTATGAGGTTTTTGAGGATGCAGATGCCGCTATTAAGTACCTGCAGACCGCCCCTATTCCTACTGTAATTAAGGCAGACGGCCTGGCTCTCGGCAAGGGTGTTATCATTGCCCAGACCAGAAAAGAGGCAGAAGAGGCCGTTTTGTCAATTATGCAGGATAAACAGTTTGGCAAAAGCGGTGACCGAATAGTAATTGAAGAATTTTTGACCGGTCCTGAGGTTTCTGTGCTTTGCTTTACCGATGGAAAGACAATTGCACCTATGGTTTCTTCTATGGACCATAAGCGCGCAGGGGATAACGATACCGGACTTAATACCGGAGGTATGGGTACGGTTGCTCCAAACCCGTATTTTACCGATTCGGTTGCAAAAGAGTGCTTTGAAAAAATCTTCCTGCCGACTGTTGATGCGATGAATAAAGAGGGAAGAACCTTTAAGGGTTGTCTTTACTTCGGTCTAATGATTACCGAAAAAGGACCTAAGGTTATTGAATACAACGGCCGATATGGTGACCCCGAAACACAGGTAGTATTACCGCTACTTAAAACCGACCTTTTAACTGTTA
>JAZUOJ010000040.1:0-7107 GCA_045604625.1 Acutalibacteraceae bacterium
ATTTCGAGTACGGCGCGCGAGAAGAAAGCAAACCTTTCGGCATCGTCGTAATATCCGTAAAGACCGTCCCTTTTAAAATAGTACTGGTTATCCAGCAGGTAGTAAATAACGCCGTCAACACGTGCCTCGAAAATGCCGCAGTATTGTCTGCGCCAAGCAACAGGCACCGTTATGTGGGTTATAAAATTCATATTTGCGCGCAGCTCTTCCGGAATGGTAGAGTAAAGCGGCATAACAACCCTGCATCCAACCAGACGGCGGCGCAGAGCCTTTGGAAGCGAACCCGCTACATCGGCAAGTCCGCCCGACATTGCAAACGGATAAGCCTCGCTTGCAGCATATAAAACCTTCATATTTATCTCCTTTTAAACGGTTGCATCCTTCTTGATGTATATTGAGTAGGAGGGCGCGCCGCACAGCTCGCGGTTGTTTCCTACAACGGCACCCTTATCGATGGTTACGTACTTAAGATTTGCGCCGTTTCCTATTTCGGTTCCCTGCATTATAATACAGTTTTCAACGTTTGCACCCTTGCCTATGTGTACGCCACGGAAGAGAATAGAATTTTTAACCGTTCCCTCAATGACGCAGCCGTCGGCAATAAGCGAATTTGATACCGAAGCCGCCACACCGTAGCGCGTGGGCATAGAGTCCTTTACCTTTGTGTAGATAGGACGGTCCGAATTAAACAGGTCGGCACGTGTACCGGGCGCAAGCAACTGCATATTTGCGTTTACGTAGTTTTGCATGCTGTCCATAACGGCGGCAAAGCCCTTATGTTCGTAGCCCTTTACAATAAGAGATTCAAGATTCGGCATAATTACGTCACGCGCAAAATCGGTCTTGTTTTCGGCAGCAGCCTTTTCTACTAAAGCGATAAGCAGCATACGGGAAATAACCATAATTCCCAAACTGAAATCACAATCATCCTTTTCGCCGTAAAGCGTAACACGGTTAATTCTGCCTTCGTTTATACCAAACGCCATAACGTCGGAATTACCCTCCGGCAGACGTCCGTGCTTGTAAGCAAGGGTAATGTCAGCGCCCGAAGTTACATGCTGTTCTACCATATCGGCTATGTCGATATTAAGCGCAACGTTGCTGTTGCACAAAACCGCATACTGCTCGGTAGAACGTCGCAGAAAATGTCCAACACCGTGCAAAGCGTCAACCTGACCGGTGTAGACACCTGCATTGGCTCTGCCGTAGGGAGGCAGAATATGAAGTCCGCCGTTTTTGCGGTCAAGGTCCCACGATTTTCCGCTGCCTATGTGGTCCATAAGGGACTGGTAGTTCGACTTGGTTATAAGTCCAACCTTTGATATGCCGGCATTAACCAAGTTTGAAAGTGCGAAATCGACAAGACGGTATCTGCCGCCGAAGGGTATTGAGGCAACCGAACGTTTTTGTGTAAGCTCGCTTAAAAGATCGTCGTTTACGCTGGCGAATATAACGCCCAAAACATTATTGTTTCTCATTTTCTACCCCTCCTTTACGTCTTCGGTTATCATCTGTTTTGCACCGATGACAGCGTTCTTTCCAACCGTAATGCCATCTCCGATTACTGCAATACCCCAATCGTCAAGGTTTTTACAGTCTTCGGGACTTTCGCCTACGGTGGCACCCGATTTTACAACCGCGTTTTCGGCTACTATTGCATATTTTACAACGGCGCCCGATTCAATTTTTGCACCCGGCATAATAAGAGAATACATAACCTGTGCACCGGGTTCTACCGTTACATTGCTGAACAAAATTGAAAAATCAACGTTTCCGCAAACCTCACAGCCCTCGGAAATAAGCGAGTTTTCAATCTTCGCGTCTGCCGATACATACTGCGGCGGCAGGCTTTCGTTTTTGGAATAGATTTTCCAGTTGGGGTCCGCAAGATTTAAGTCAATATTCGGGTTCAAAAGGTCGAGGTTAGCATCCCAAAGCGATTCAACCGTACCTACGTCCTTCCAATAATCGTCAAAGCGGTAAACACAGAGCTTTTCACCGCCGGAAAGCATTGCGGGAATAACGTCCTTGCCGAAATCGTTAGAGGAGTTTTCCTTTGCCGCATCCTCAACAAGATACTTCTTCAGTTTGCTCCAGGTAAATACATAAATTCCCATCGAAGCCAGAGTGCTTTTCGGGTTGGCGGGTTTTTCTTCGAACTCGTATATTGTTCCGTCGGGATTAGCGTTCATTATTCCGAAACGCTTTGCCTCCTCAAGCGATACGTTGAGCACGGCAATAGTGCAGTCCGAGCCCGACTTTTTGTGCTGTTTTATCATGCGGGAATAATCCATCTTATATATATGGTCACCCGACAACACCAGAACGTATTCGGGGTCGTAACGTTCAATAAACGGAATATTCTGATATATGGCGTTGGCGGTTCCTTTATACCAGTCGCTGCCTGTACTTTTTTGGTATGGAGGAAGAACGTGTACACCACCACGCATACGGTCTAGGTCCCACGTTTTGCCGCTGCCTATATAATCGTTAAGCTCAAGCGGCTGGTACTGGGTAAGTACGCCTACCGTATCAATTCCGGAATTCACGCAGTTGGAAAGCGGAAAATCTATAATTCGATATTTTCCGCCATAGGGCACAGCCGGTTTTGCTACATTTGCTGTAAGCACGCCGAGTCTGCTTCCCTGACCGCCGGCAAGCAGCATTGCCACGCATTCGGTCTTTTTCATATATAAGACTCCCCTTCTTTTTTAGCTTCTAATCGGCATATAATTTATGTATATTCCGAATGAAACTTTATATTACAATAAAACTTAATAAACCGCAAAGGGCTGTGTTTGCCCTCTAGTCTTTTTAATTTTAACAAATACAACCGCCTTTTTCAAGCGATTTTTTGTGAAAGTTCAAAAAAGGCTGTAATATTTTTATCTCTGGATTTGTATAATATTTACAAAAAACTTGCATTTTACCATAGTAATCGAGCCTTTACGTTATAAGGCGACAAAAAAAGCAGCGGCATTTAACCGCTGCTTAATATTTAATTTACTCAACCTCGTATGTGTATAGGTCGCAGGTCATAACCACCCTTTTAGCATCGCTGTAACATCCAACGCCAAACTCATCGGTTGCGGGGTGCGAATAGATGGTGTATGACACGACAAGTCTACCGGTAAAGTTTTTGGTTGTAAACTTGGGCTGGCTGATAAATATAGAGCCATCCTCTTTAAGTTCTCCGTACTTTTCGGCGTATGCGGTAAGCATAATAGTGCGAAGCGCCGCCAAATCATATTCCGGCAGGACGATTTTTTCGGGGTACTGAGGTGTCATATCCTCATCCGCTACATAGGCGTAGTCCGAAAAACGCACCTTTTCGTACTTAAAGGAAAAGTCATCATAAACAAAATCGCTTTTATAAACCTTGACCTTGTTAAGATTTTCTTTATCCTCCAACGTTACAACGGTAATGCCGATTTCGTCATCCGACACCTTTTTGTTTTCCATAGATATCAGCTCGCCGGTGGCGTCACCGTCGCTATAATCATACTGGAGTCCGCTTTCACAGGCGCACATAAAGGAACAAACCGCTAAAATGACACAAAGCATTAAGCAGAGTTTCTTCATAATATACGCCCCCTTTTACTTTTTCCAAGAATATTATAACACATATTTTAAAAATTTAAAGTGGAAATTATAACATTTTTTATTTTTTCGATTTAAAAACGTAACAAAAAAATAAAAAAGCGCCTCGAAAGGCGCTTTTTATTAGTCGTTTACGTAAGGAAGAAGAGCTACCTGTCTTGCGCGCTTGATAGCAGTGGTAAGTTCACGCTGATGCTTTGCGCAGGTGCCGGTGGCACGACGGGGAAGAATCTTTGCACGCTCCGAAATGAACTTGCGGAGACGGGCAACATCCTTGTAATCTATCTCTTCAACACGGTCAACGCAGAAGTGGCAAACCTTCTTATGGGGCTTTCTGCGTGCGGGTCTATCGTTTCTTTCCATGAGTGATGCCTCCTTAATCTTAATATTAGAACGGCAGATCGTCGTCTACTGCGATTTCGGCAAAATCACCGCTGTCGGTGTTGTTGAAGCTGGCAGCAGGCTGTCCGTCGGCCGCACCAGCGGCATCACGACGCGACTCAACAAACTGAACGTTGTTGGCTATAACCTCGAACGCAGTTCTGTTCTTGCCGGTGTCCTTATCAACATATTTACGGGTCTGAATTGCACCCTCAATGCCTATCATACTGCCCTTTTTGAAGTATTTGGTAACAAACTCGGCAGTCTGTCTCCAAGCGACGATATTAATAAAATCTGCCTGACTTTCCTCGCCTGCCTTATAGCGGCGGTTTACGGCGATGGAAAAGGAAGTTACCGGGATATTGTTGCTTGTGTATCTGAGTTCGGGATCGGCGGTGAGTCTGCCGGTCAAAACTACTAGATTGAACATACGCTAACCTCCGTTACTTTTTAATAATCATTGTGCGAAGAACACCGTCGGTGATCTTTGCTACACGCTCGATCTCTGCCGGAAGCTCTGCTGCGCCGGTAAAGGTCGTGATAACATAGTGGCCTTCGGTCTCATCGTTGATAAGATAGGCAAGACGACGCTTACCCCAATCGTCAACATTTTCAATGGTACCGTTAGCTTCGATAAGAGCCTTGAACTTTTCAACGAGAGCAGTTACAGCCTCTTCGCCGTTTGCTACCGAGAAAATCATAGCTAATTCGTACTTGTTGGTAATCATTTGTTGCACCTCCTTCTGGACTATTGGCCGACTTTTTGTCGGCAAGGAGCTATTTGCGGGCATAATCCCACCCATAGCCTAGCAATTATAACAGCAAAGGTGATTTTTGTCAATAATTTTATTGACGATTTATTTTAGTTATGATAAAATACTGCCAGAAAGCCGCAAAGGAGTGTTTTTATGCTGTTGGCAATAGATATAGGCAACACCAACATAACCCTTGGTGTCTACGACGAAGACCGCCTTATGTTCACCTCGCGACTTGCCACCGACAAGCGTCGTACCGGCGACCAGTACGCCATTGAAATACGCGACGTTATGCAGCTTAACCGGACAGACAAATCCGAAATTGAGGATGCTATTATATGTTCGGTCGTGCCGCAGGTAGGCACCGCAATTGTGGGAGCAATAAGCAAGCTCTTCGGAATTGTTCCGCTTGTTCTCGGCCCCGGCGTGAAAACCGGTCTTAACATTCGCATTGATGACCCCGCACAGTTGGGTGCAGACCTTGCTGCAGGCGCGGTAGGCGCACTTGCCGAATACACTATGCCCTGCATTGTAATAGATATGGGAACTGCAAATACCATTAGCGTTCTTGACCGAAACGGTGCGTTTTTAGGCGGTGTTATAGCAGCAGGCGTCGGTCTTACGCTTGACGCGCTTGCTACCGGCACCTCACAGCTTCCTTATATTCACATTGAAGCTCCCCCATCGGTCATCGGCAGAAACACAGCCGACTGTATGAAGTCGGGACTGGTGTTGGGTGCCGCAGCTATGCTGGACGGTATCATTGACCGCATCGAAGATGAGCTTGGCGAATCGGCTGCAGTCGTTGCTACAGGCGGACGCGCACAGCAGATTATTTCAAATTGCCGTCACGACATCATCTATAACGATAATCTTCTGCTTGACGGGCTGCGCATCATCTACGAAAAGAATAACCGAGACTAACCTTTACGGATTTCTCAGAACTGTATCGAATAATCGAACGGTATCAAGGAGGAAAAATTATGTCAAACACAAACAAACGCAAAAACATAGCCCTGGTGGGTATGTTCTGTGCCATCATCGTGGTGCTGCAGCTTTTAAGCTATGTAATTAAAATCGGCGCATTTAACCTGTCGCTGGTGTTAATTCCGATAGTTCTTGGAGCCTATCTTTACGGTCCTAAGGTCGGGGCTGTGCTGGGCGCCGCTTTCGGTATCACAGTAACTATTTGTTGCTTTAGCGGAATGGACGCGGGTGGATTTATTCTTGTCAGTGCCAACCCGCTGCTTACCACCGCTATCTGTATGGTAAAGGGTATCGCTGCAGGATTTTTTGCCGGCTTGACAGCAAAACTGTTAAAGGGTAAAAGCGACAGTCTTGCAGTTACGCTTTCTGCCGTTGTCGCGCCGATAGTAAACACCGGACTGTTCTGCACTTCGATGTTCCTTTTCTTTAAGGATATTTTGACAGAATGGGCGGGCGGTACAAACCTCGTTACCTACATTATCGTAGGGCTTACCGGCGTTAACTTCCTTATTGAATTTGTACTTAACGTAATCGCAGCACCGTCACTGCTGCGCATAACCAAAGCGATAAAAATAAAATAAAAAAAGCTGTGTGGGTTTTCCGCACAGCTTTTCTTTTTATGCAGTTTTATTTGCAAAAACATTCAATGTAATGGTCAAGCGCATTGGATATAACCTCTATCGCAGCCTCGCGGCCGTTAACCTCTTTAGCAACCGCCTCTTTATCCTCAAGCGCCTTATAAACGTTGAAGAAATGAAGCATTTCGCTGAAAATATGACTGGGAAGTTCTGAAATGTCGTTATATTGGTTGTAGGTCGGGTCACCAAAAGGAATGGCTATAATTTTTTCATCGTTTCTTCCGCCGTCAAGCATCGAGATATAGCCTATCGGGTAACAGCGGACAAGCGTCAGCGGCTCAAGCGCCTCCGAACAGAGCACAAGCACGTCTAGCGGGTCGCCGTCGTCACCGAACGAGCGCGGTATAAAACCGTAGTTTGCGGGATAGTGAGTAGACGTATATAAAACGCGGTCAAGCAGTATTAGTCCTGTTTCCTTATCCAGTTCATACTTCTTTTTGCTGCCCTTGGAAATTTCAACAACCGCAACAAAGTCGCTAGGGGTTATTCTTTTAGGGTCTATATCATGCCAAATGTTCATCCTGTACTCCATTCTGCCAAACCGGTGGCCTTTTGTGTTTACCATTATAAATCAACCTAAACGATTTTTCAAGATTTGCTGTAACCGGATTAATTCATTTCACCCCAAACTAATAACAACGTTGACAACTATTAAAGGGATAAAAAGAGCAATATACGCTAAATATTAGTGCAATATCGCCTAAATTACGCATAATATTGCACATATTATAAAAAAATATTTGCTT
>JAZUOJ010000041.1:0-2233 GCA_045604625.1 Acutalibacteraceae bacterium
GCGCTTAAGGATATGCAAAACCGGATTAAGGAAACGGGTGGCCTTATGTTTAAGGGCACCCCTCTTGACGACGTTGATACCGAAAAGTTGTTTGACGCTATGCTTTTGGCAGCCAATATTATGTTCCGAGATTCCCAGCAAAAATAACCGCCAAAAACGGTGTGGACAAGGAGTTTGCCGCCAAATGAGAGAAAATATTTTTAAAACTGCACGACGTCTTACGGAAGATTTTGGCACCAAGAATCCAAAAGAGCTTTGCGCTTTGCTTGGCATTTCGTTCCTGTTTGCCGACTTGCCCGACTCGATAAGCGGGTTTTATATGGAAAAAAACGGTCGGCAGGCATTGGTGGTAAACCATTCGCTTTCTGCCGAAGAACTGACGTTTTGTTCCGCGCACGAGTTGGGACACGCCGTACTGCACAAGGGTATTAACGCGGTTTTTATAACCGAAAACACAAATTTTTCGCTTGGTAAGTTCGAGCGTGAGGCCGATTTATTTGCCGCCGCGCTACTGATAGACAGCGAGCTTATTGACGAATGTGACGGTTGCGTAGAAAAAATTTGCCTTTGCACGGGACTGCCGATATACGCTGTGCAAGGCTACGTAGGATATCTTTGTAAAGATAAGGATAGACAGAGGTGACTCTGTCTATCCTTTTTTTATATTTCCGTCACCATTCTGTATTTAAGCGAGGCTATGCGAACCTCCTCGGTTATTACGTTGTCGTCCACGGTTTCCTTAAACTGAAGCCACTGACAGTTTGAAAAGGTTGAAACGACTCCCGGCATATAAATAGACAACGAAAAATCTGAAAGTGAGCGCAGATTAAGTCCGTCGCTTCGCTTATCGCCGGGAAAGATTTGACGTCGCAGCGTTATATACATATACGTATTAGGCACGGTAATTTGATCGCCTTCAATAGTAAGCTCGCGCTCAAATTCGGAATTGACGCTTATAAGGTTTGCAACACGCGTATTGTTTATGGTAACAAACGTTGCCTTCTCAAGATTAAAGCTTCCCATAATTACACCTCCGCTGTGTTGCCGCAAACTCGGTCGCGGACGAAAATGCTGACAGGCAGCACCGTACAAAGAAACGTGCTGTTATAACCCATTCCTCCGCCCGTTATTTTAAACACGTCAAGCTCTTCATCGTAAAAAAGACCGTCTGCTAATGCCGACAGAACGTCGTAGCACAAACTTCCGTTTACGTCCTTTGGAATGTGTATGTTTGCGCCTATTTCCACGACGACGGGAACCGAATATTCGCTGACACCGTCGCGCATACCGCCGTATGCGCGTATTTTTGTGGTTTCCATGGTTATATCCTTAACCCCCACCGTAACGGTTGGGTTAAGCAACGGCATATTCATAAGACTGCCTCGGTGTTCGGCAACCACGTCGACCGGTATATATTCGGTTTGTTCAATTACCGTCATTATTTTGTTTAGTATATCATTGATCCCTTTCATACTTTCCATCCCTTACAGTTCGGTAAAGCACCGCCCACACGCACACCGGCTTGTTGCCGAAGTATATCATCTGTGCCCGCTTTACCATATATTTATATCCGTCGCAGAAAACACGCACCGTGCCCCACTCCTCGGAGAAATCATATTCGGGCTTGCCTATATAAAGATAGCTTCCGTTATCGCGCACACCGACCTCGCCCGACGGAAGATCAATATAAATTTTGTTTTTATAACGCATAAGCTGAACAAAAGCTTTATCTTTATAGGTTTTAAATTTAATTTGGAGTGTCACGTCCTGACCGCAGCGTTCAAAAAGCTTTTTTATTCTCTTTTCCAGGTTCATTTAAGCCTCCTTAAACGGTTTTAAAACAAAAACCATCGTCACGAAGACAGTCGCCTATAGCGTTTATTGCATCTTTAAGCAGCTCCTTTGCCGCCGAAACACCCGCCGTCACGTTGTTGCTTAAATTTATATCTCCCGCCTTGTAGCCCTCTACCCCGTCGCTGTGTTCAAGCAGACGATAGCGGTAAAATGCCATACAGGCGGCGGCATATATAAGTTCGTTTTCGCGCAAAGACAAATTTACTCCGCGGCGAAGCCTTCTGCAAAGGTTTTGTCCCGCGACAAAACAAAAATCGTAATAATCGGCGGCGTTCTCCCCCGAAAGGGAGGAGAACACCGATGCTATACGGTCGGTAGAAAGTGTGTACATACAACCACCGCCCCGGTAAGCGAGTGAAAGCACCTTGCAGGCATCCGG
>JAZUOJ010000042.1:0-12114 GCA_045604625.1 Acutalibacteraceae bacterium
ATACTTTTGTGATATAATACTCTTGTTGCTAATCGGGCCATTAGCTCAGTTGGTTAGAGCAACCGGCTCATAACCGGTCGGTCCGGGGTTCGAGTCCCTGATGGCCCACCATTCGGTAGAGTATAGGTTTAACCGATACTCTACCGAATTATATCTAAAAAAAAATACATAATTAGGGGTATAGCTCAGTTGGTAGAGCAGCGGTCTCCAAAACCGCGTGCCGAGGGTTCAAGTCCTTCTGCCCCTGCCAAAACAAAAACCACCCACACGGGTGGTTTTTTGGTTTGTTAAGAGAAAAATGCTATCCCGAGGCACGCGCGTGCCGGGTGAGGTCGCGAGCGAAGCCGGTGGCGGATACAGCGAGCGAAACGAAGCGCAGCGGTCGACGAGTGTGCCGCGCTCCAAGCGAGCACAGAGTCGGGCACCGCAAGAGGGGTTGCGAAGCAACTTCAAGTCCTTCTGCCCCTGCCAAAATCGGCAAATCTCGACAGGGGTTTGTCGATTTTACTTTGTACCTATTCGCTCTTCACTTTTCACTATTCTTTTTTGCAAAACTATTTCAAAAATGTAAAACGTGCTTGATATTTATGGTGAGACCGTATATAATCTAATTGTAAAGCAAACTTTACTTTTGGGAGGGGATTGTTTGAATAATAAGATAAAAGAATTAAGAAAAGAGCATAGCGCTACGCAAGAGGATTTAGCGAGTGCGGTAGGGGTGACCCGTCAAACTATTATTTCATTGGAGAACGGTAAATACAATGCTTCGCTGCAACTTGCTTATAAAATCAGTAAATATTTTAATACAACCATAGAAGAAGTGTTTATTTTTGAGGAGGATTAGCTATGGATTTCAGAAAAAAGTTAAAGATTAGATTGTTCGTTGCAATAGGATATATTATTTTGGGCCTTGCGATGATTATTATATTTAATATAATCAATACTGAGAATGACTTTTTATCTTCATTTGGTTTCGCACTCATTGTAATTGGTGTGGCCAAAACAAGAAGATATATATTGATAACCAAAAATGAAGATACAATAATAAAACGACAGATAGCAGAAACGGATGAGCGTAATATATCCATTGCAAATAAAGCAAAAAGCATTTCATTTATTATTTATGTCATATTGGCAAGCGTGTCTGTCATTGTGCTGGAATTGTTCAACAAAAACGAATTGGCGCTTATTCTTTCCGGAACGGTTTGTGCCTTGGTTTTAATTTATTGGGTTAGTTATTGGATAATAAATAAAAAGTCATAACTGTACTGATGTAATATATAGCCTATAGACGTACCTGGTTGTGACATTATTTGTAATCAGTTAAAATATAAGCTGTGATGATTATCTCAGTAAAATAAAAAAGGGGGATACAAATGATTTTTGGGCCTGCATCAAAAGAAAAACTAAGCGAATGGCGCGAAATTCACAAGCAGTATAGAGATAAATTAACTCCAAACCGAAAAAGCGGAAGTGATGTGCTGGAATATCTTAAAAGCAAATATTTATTTGATGAGCTTAGTGACGACAGTGCTTTACGAGTCATTTCGGAAACTGTTCTAAAGAATGAGTTTTTTAGGCAAAAGCTGTCTGAAAACATGACACCAAATCCCAAAACCTTTATTTTAAGGAATGAGGGAAACGGCAGGTTAATTTATGAAAATCAAGAGGATATATGGGAAGGTTGTCCGGTTTTTGTCGGAATTGACTTAAGCACCGGTTATGTTCAGGTTGAAGGCAGTTGTAGGTTGTATGACGAAATATATGCTTTTCAGGGAATAGACGAATATGATTTGGAAAATTGTGTGCGGGTTGCAGATTATATTGAGTGCATAAAAAAATTCGGCACGGAGCAGTATAACTTAATTTGTAATGGCTCTAATCTCTAATAAAAAGATAAAAATAAGGACACCGCAAAATCGGTGTCCTTATTTTTTGTATACAAAGAAAATGATCCAAGACGCCGCAATAGGGACTCTGCTACTTGGCCTGCGGGTCTGCGAAAATACCAAGCGCCGGCGGATTATAGGTAAAACCGATAAATGCAGCGGCGAATATGCCTAACACTATAAACGCTACCGTATTGAAAACAGGCTTGTTGAATATATGATTCTTCATTATAATCTTTGATATGAAAAACGTTATCAGTACGGCAAGATAATAAAGTATTATGTTAAAGACATCAACGCTTTGTCCAATAATTCCCGTAACGGTGTAAAACAGGGTTAATATTGTAATAAAACCGCACACAAGCCCTATAAGCCTTGAAAAAAGAAAGTTGTTTTTATCTTTATAAATAAAGAAGAATTCAAATACGCTTAAAATTGCTACCGGCCAGAAAAGTAGTTTTAAGTGTTCCCAGGTGCTTTCATTTACGGCACTAAAAAGTCCTACGACAAGGTTTTGCCCCGACCAATCGTAAACAAAGTGAAGCAGCGTCCCCAGTATCGCTGTCGAAATTATTTCTATTAAACCTATTCTTTTACTCATATCATCACCGATATAATTATATGCTTTAAGTAGGAAAATATAAAAATATATTTAAAAATAAGTTAACAAAAGGTACATTATTTTTTGCAAATATCGACACAACTTCAATGTATAATAAATATGCTAAAGGAGCTGAAAGATATGAACAAGCCGATTCTTGCATGCATAACGGCACAAGAGCATTGTGCAAAAATAATTGGCGCTGCAAAAATAATGGCAGAGAGATTGAACACAGAACTTATAGTGGCAACCGTGCAACCGATAAAGGCAACGGCACAAGAGCGTGCGCAGAGCTTTAAATGCCTAAAAAAGCTTTCGCTCGACTGTGGGGTAGATATTGTTGTACGGTATAGCGATACACCTGCTGAAAGCCTTGCAAAACAGGCAAAAGAGTGTGGTCCCGTACATATATTTATGGGGGAAAACAACGGCTTTATAAATAGGTTTATTTCACTGTATTCGGTGGCGCCTGTAAGCGTAGTTTCGCGAACGATGGTGTTTACACTGCCGCCCGAGCATTTAATAACAGCATAAAAAGACAACCCGCTTCTGCGGGTTGTTTTTTTATTACTTTTATTTCTTTTTACCCTTTTTTCCAAGGTGTGCCTGCTTATAGTTGCACCACAGAACCCAAAGCGGACCTGAAACGCATACGGAAGAAGCACAGCCCGAAACAATACCGAATGCCATCGGAATTGCAAAGGTACGAAGTGTGGTAAGACCGAAAATCTCGGAAACAACGACTATGGTCATTATAGCCATAAAGGTTGTTACGGTAGTGAAAATATTTCTTCTCATAACCTGACCGACGCTCAAGTTTACAACATCTGAAAGTTCTTCATTTGAATACAATTTTCTGTTTTCACGCACACGGTCGTAAATAACGATTGTATCATTAAGCGAGTAACCGAGAATAGTGAGAATAACAGCCATAAAGTTGGTGTCTATCTGCAGACGGAAGAAAATACAGGTTGCGAAAGCTACGCAAACGTCAAGCACCAGTGCGGCAAGTGCGGTCATAGCAGCCGAAACACCGCCTATAAGTCTGAAACGAATGCCAACGTAAATTACAACCAGTACAGCAGCAACAAATACTGCGAAAAGGCTCTTCGCAAAGAAACTGCCGGCAACGGTGGGGCTTACGGTTGTAGAGTCGCCTAAAGCAACCTTGTTGTCCTTGTAGGTGTCGGTGAGAGCCTTAGTAATCTTCTGCTGGGCTTCGGTTGAAAGCGATTCATCAGCAACGAGTGATACTACAAGTTTTGTAGACTCGCCGGTAAGTGACGTACTCTGTGTAACAACAACGTCCTTGCCGAGCGCTTTTTCAATTACGGATTCAGCGTCTGAAGTGGAAATCTCACCTGTGTAGGTGTAGGTAAAGCGGCTGCCGCCCTTAAAGTTAATGTCAAGGTTAACACCAAAGATTAAACCCATAACAATTGCGGCTACGATAACTACAGCATAAACGATAAGCGGGATTTTAAGATTTTTTACGAAATTGTACTTATAACTAGGCATTTTTTGCACCTCCGTAAAGCTGCGGCTTGCGCAGGAATTTTAACTTGGAAACGCTCTTAAGCATAAGACGCGAAGCGAGTATTCCCATTACGAAGTTGAACACAACGCCCATAAGCAATGTGTAACCGAACGAGTAAATCGAACCGGTGATAGAAGAACTGAAGAGAGACATAACGGGGGAGAATATCTTTGCCATTATGCTGTCGGGAGTGCCGAATGCACCCATAAGAACAACAGATACGATAATAACGGTTACGTTTCCGTCGATAATAGCACTTAAGCTGTTTTTAAATCCGGCATCAATAGCACCGTCTATCGTCTTGCCACGCTTGAATTCATCTATAATTCTTTCCGAAGAGATAACGTTACAGTCAACACCGATACCGATGGAAAGAATCATACCGGCGATACCGGGAATAGTCAGAGTGAAACTGGAAGCATTCGGGAAGAAGCCCGAAATAGCAGCTATCATACCTGCAGCCTGTCCAAGCAGCGCAATAGAAGCAACAAAACCGGGCAGACGATATCTAACAACCATAAGAACGCATACAAGCAGGAATGCGATAGCACCTGCAATAACCATTACGCGTAAAGCCTCGGAACCGAGGGTAGGTGTTACTATCTGCAGTTTCGAATCGTCAACGGTGAGTGCAAAGGGAAGGGAACCTGCATCAATTTTGTTTGCAAGGTCGTTTGCCTCTTCCTCATCAGCCATACCGGTAATAATAGCGTTACCGTCGGTGATAGCGGTATTAACGGTAGGAGCAGAGATCATAGTCTGGTCCATCCAAATGGAAATGGTCTTGCCAACAAGCTTTGCGGTTGCCTCAGCAAACTTCGTCTTTCCTTCGCTTGTCAGCTTAAGCTGAACAACGTAGCCTTCTTCGGTTACGCCTGCCTGTGCATCCTCAACGTGTTTACCCTCAAGCAGAACGGTATCCTGTGTTGTACCCTCGCAGAAGGTAAGACGTGCGGTTTCACCAAGCTCAGCAACGGCGCTTGTAGCGTCAAACTCGCTCTCACCGGCCTGCCAGGGGAATCTTACGATTACCTGGTGGTTAGCCGTGTCGGTATAAACCTCATAGTCTGTGATGTTGTTGTTAACAAGTCGGGTTTCAATAATCGACTTTGCAGACTGCATATCGTCGTCGGTTATCGAATCGGGCTCAATATCGGGGGAGAAAACAGCCTCAACACCGCCCCTGATATCGATACCCCAGCGAATGTCGCCGGCACCCTTAAGGTATGTAATTTTTGTGTCTCCGTAGTAATTATAGACTCCGAAAAATGCGCTGAAGGTCAAGAGTAGAATCAGCACCAGAACTATAAAAAACGTAGACTTTCTAGTCTTTTTCATGTTTATTATCCTCCGGTTTATAAACTTGCAAATTCCATTATATATTTTTTGTTAAATAAAGTCAATAAAACCTTTCAAAAAAACCTAAAAATAGTCAATATATTGTAATATAACAATAAAAAATTCAATAGATAGTGATTTTATCCTTGACAGAGAGTGTGTGTACGAATAAAATAAATATGTTATGGTACATAAATATGATTTGGCGAATCATTACTTTTACCGTTTCAACGGGCGAAGAACGCGGCCCTTAATCAACGTGCGTTTTTTGATATAGGAGGTGCATTTAAATGCAGGAATTTATGCCGTATATCATCGGTGGTATTGCCGTTGTGGTAGCAGCAGTTATATTCTTTATACTTGGCTCGCAGCACCGCAAAAAAACCGCCGAGGCAACCATTGGCTCTGCTGAGGATGAGGCACGAAGAATTTTAAGCGATGCTATGAAAAATGCCGAAGCCAGAAAGAAAGAACTGGTTATCGAGGCAAAGGACGAAATACATCAGCTTCGTACCGAAACCGAAAAGGACCTGCGCGAGCGCCGCAGCGAGGTGCAGCGTCAGGAGCACAGACTTCAGCAAAAGGAAGAAACCCTTGACCGCAAGATAGATAATCTTGAGGCAAAGGAAGAAAGCATTGCAAAGCGTGCCAAAGAGGTTGAGGCAAAATTAGAAGAAACTGAAAAGGTCAAGAAGAGCCAGCTCGAACTTTTAGAGCGTATTTCCGGCTTTTCCGCAGAACAGGCCAAAGAACATTTGCTTGCCATACTTGACGGCGAGCTGACACACGAAAAGGCTGTAAAAATTCTCGATTACGAGCAGCAGCTTAAGGATGAAGTTGACCAGCGCGCAAGAGATTTAATTTCACACGCTGTACAGCGTTGTGCGGCTGACCACTCGTCAGAGGTTACCGTTTCGGTTGTGGCTCTGCCCAACGACGAAATGAAGGGACGTATAATCGGTCGTGAGGGACGTAACATTCGTGCACTCGAGACCGCAACCGGTGTTGATCTTATAATAGACGACACACCCGAAACCATCACACTTTCAAGCTTTGATCCGGTAAGACGCGAAATTGCACGTCTTTCGCTTGAAAAGCTTATTCTTGACGGACGTATTCACCCCGCAAGAATTGAAGAAACCGTTGCCAAAGCAACCGCAGAGGTTGAGCGTACTATCAAGCAGGAGGGTGAGCGTGCAATGCTCGACGCAGGTGTTCACAACCTGCATCCCGAACTCGTCCGTCTGCTCGGACGTCTGCGCTACCGTACAAGCTACGGTCAGAACGTGCTTAACCACTCGCTTGAGGTTTGCCATCTTGCAGGCCTTATGGCTGCCGAACTCGGCGAGGATGTTTCGCTTGCCAAGCGCGCAGGTCTTCTGCACGATATCGGTAAAGCACTCGACCACGAGCAGGAGGGTTCACATATCCAGCTCGGTGTTGAGGTGGCAAAGAAATGCAAAGAAAGCGAAATGGTTATCCACGCAATTCACGCTCACCACGGTGAGGTTGTGGCTAAAACCGTTATTGCAAGCCTTGTCCAGGCTGCCGATGCTATTTCTGCTGCACGCCCCGGCGCCCGCAGAGAGAACATTGAAAGCTACATAAAGCGCCTTGAAAAGCTTGAGGAAATCGCCAATTCCTTTAACGGTGTTGAACGCTCGTTTGCTATTCAGGCAGGACGTGAGGTACGCATTATCGTTAAGCCCAACGTTGTAAGCGATGACCGTATGGTGCTTATGGCACACGAAATCGCACAGAGCATAGAAAAAGAGCTTGAGTATCCGGGACAGATTAAGGTTAACCTTATCCGCGAGAACAGAGCTGTTGATTACGCGAAATAATGAAGAACACCCAAATGTTTTATGACATTTGGGTGTTTTTTCATTGAAAAGTGTTGTTTAATAACTTATAATTAAATTGTAATAATGATGGTAAATACTGGTGTTTTATATTGGCTGCGGGGGATGACATATGAAAAAAAGATGCAATATATTAAAGCTTGTGTTGACGATAGTTGTCGTTTTAATTGCCATTGTTTTTTGCGTGTGCTACATTTACCGAGATTTTTTATTTGCCAAAAACCAAATTTTTCCGAAAACCGGTGAGGCAATTCACCTATCTATACGTGGTCCCGGTGAAAGGGTGCTCAATACCGATAATCAGTTTAAGGTAAGAAAGGTGCAAAACTTTATTGAAAAAACAGAAAAGGTAGAAATCGTTCAAAACGAGCCCGAAAGTGACGGGCCGGTAAAGAGAGGCGGAAAAGACTGCTATGGCGGTGTAACAATCGATGGAAAATCCTATGCGATAAATATCAAGAATTATATTTTAACAACAAATGGAAAAACATACGAAATCAAAGATGAAGATTTTTATTTAAAGATGGATAATCTAATTAAGAAAATCGGAAATCAGTACAAAAGGTGACAGTTGGCCTGACCTATGGTTATCTTTGTATAATCGATTTACAAAAACAAAAAAAGTGGCATAATAGTCTTGAGGTGACACTATGGTAATAGATTTTCATACACACGCGTTTCCCGACGCAATAGCAGAGCGCGCGGTGTCTTCGTTAGTCGCGGCATGCGGCGGTATGTATGAGCCCTGCAGCGACGGAACCTGTTCGGGACTTGTAAAAAATATGGACGCTTTCGGTGTCGATGTTTCGGTGGTACAGCCGGTAATTACCAAACAAAGCCAAACAAAAAGCCTTAACGAATGGGCAAGAGAGATAACCTGTGACCGTGTAATATCTTTCGGCGGTATTTTTCCTCATACCGATGATTACAAAAGGGATATAGATTTTGTCTGCTCGCTGGGACTGCCGGGAATAAAGCTTCATCCTGAATATCAAAGTTTTACTGTAGACTCTCCCGAAATGCTAAAGCTTTATGATTACGCCCTCAGCCGCGGGCTTATGATTCTTTTTCACGCGGGTTACGACCCCGCCTTTGAGCCGCCATTTCACAGCAGCCCCCGCCAGTTTGCAAATATTGTAAATGAAATGCGCGGAGGAACTATTATTGCTGCACATCTGGGTGGCCAGTCACAGTGGGATGACGTTGAAAAATATTTGGTAGGCACCGATGTTTATCTTGATACGTCTATGGGGCTTGAATACTATCCGCACGAACAGTTTTTAAGGATAGTAAACTCTCACGGTGCGGATAAGATTCTTTTCGGCTCCGATTCACCGTGGAGCAGGGCTGGCGACGAAATAAACAGGTTAAACTCGCTTCCTCTTACGGAAGAACAAAAAGATTTGATTCTTTATAAAAACGCCAAAAGGCTTCTTAAAGTATAAAAAAGGCTCTCATCGAGAGCCTTTTTTCTTTATCCTAATGAATCTTTTTTGTTGGTCACAACCGTTACGTCATAGCAACTAAACTTTTCATCAATATTACTCGGTAGAGTCTTTTGCGTAAACAGGCTTACAACGGGGACGAGCACCAGTCCGCTAACCATAGCAAATACGCCCGAGTACAGCGAGTTTGTGAATATAAAGCCCAGCACTCCGCCCTGGAATTTAAACAGACCTACGCTTATAAGTAGCTGAACTATTTCAAGTCCGGTGCCGAAAATGAAGCTTGCGACAACCGCAGCGCGTGTAGTCTTTTTCCAGTAAAGTCCGTATAAGAACGGTGCGAGGAATGCGCCCGCAAGTGCACCCCAGGAAACCCCCATCATCTGTGCGATAAATACCGAGTTGGCCCAAATGCTGTCCTTAAGGATAGCTATAACTGCCGAGACGGCTATAAAGAATACTATGAACAGACGCATAATGAATACGTTTTTCTTTTCACTTACCGATTTTTTCTTCTCCATAGCGGGAACAACAACGTCCAAAGTAAGTGTCGAAGAGGAGGTAAGCACCAGCGAAGAAAGAGTTGACATAGATGCAGCTAGAACCAATACAATTATAAGTGCAACGACTACGGGTGCCAAATCGGCAAGTATGGTAGGAACGACCTTGTCAAACATAACGCTGCCGCTTTCCGATATGTAACCTGCAGCCTTCATTTGGTCTGCATAAAGTCTTCCGAATCCGCCTAAGAAGTAGCAGCCGCCCGCAACGATAATTGCGAAAACGGTTGAAATGACGGTACCTTTTTTAATTGAACCCTCATCCTTAATAGAATAAAATTTTCCTACCATCTGAGGCAGTCCCCAGGTGCCCAGCGAGGTGAGCATTACAACGAAGAACAGGAATATGGGGTTTGGACCGAACATAGCTATGTATTCGTTTCCGGCAGTAGTGCCAAGCGATTTTACAGCATCCATAAATCCGCCGTTTTGATTTAGTACGGCGGCAATAACGGTGACAATTCCCACCAGCATTATAATTCCCTGAATGAAGTCGTTTATTGCCGTAGCCATATATCCGCCGAATATTACGTACACACCGGTAAGAACGGCCATAACAATAACAACGCTCCAGTAGGGAACCGAGAATACGTTATTAAAAAGGGAAGAAAGACCGTTATAAAGCGAAGCGGTATAGGGAATAAGGAAGACGAAAACAATGAACGACGCAACGACCTTAAGGGTTTTAGAATCATATCTCTTTTCAAAAAAGTCGGGCATTGTCTTGGACTGCAAATGCTGCGTCATAACACGTGTGCGCCTTCCAAGTACGGTCCACGCCAAAAGCGAGCCTATAAAGGCATTTCCGAGGCCTATCCAGGTAGATGCAAGGCCAAAATTCCATCCGAACTGTCCGGCATAACCTACGAAAATAACAGCCGAAAAGTAGGACGTACCAAAAGCGAACGCCGTAAGCCAGGGACCAACGTTTCGTCCGCCAAGCACAAAGTTGTCAACATTGGTTGCGTGTTTGCGGCAGTGTATTCCTACGCCTATCATAAGTGCGAAGAAGCATATAAGCATAGGAATTGAAATCATTACAGTTGTCATAAAAAGCCCTCCTAACAAAGAAAAAACAACTTATTTTGTAATACTTTAACACTTTAAAGTCCTAATGTCAATACAAAATGCTGAAAATTATCAAAAATTATGTAATAATGTTGACATTTACGACGGTGAAAAGTAAAATATATTTAATATTTACAAATCGAGGAAATAGTTATGACAATCGTACACTTGCTTGAAAGAAACGCGCGTGAGTATGCGCAGGACGTTGCGTTGGTTGAAATAAACCCCGACCAACCCGAAACCCGAAAACTTACCTGGCACGAATATGAACTGGTCGAGCCTACACCGCGTGTTCCGCACTATCGCAGGGAAATTACCTGGGCTGTATTTAACGAAAAGGCAAACCGCCTTGCAAATATGCTCAAACAAAACGGCATAGGGAAGGGAAAAAAGGTTGCAATTCTTCTTATGAATTGTATCGACTGGTTGCCCATATACTTTGGTATATTAAAGACGGGTGCACTGGCTGTACCGCTAAATTTCCGTTATTCATCTGATGAAATAGACTATTGTCTTGCTCTCGCCGAAGCCGACGTACTTATATTCGGTAACGAGTTTATCGGCCGTGTAGAGGCTGTAGCCGACAAGCTCAGCAAAAATTGCACCCTTATATATTTAGGTGCAAACTGTCCCGCCTTTGCCGACGATTATAGCGATTTAATTTCGGAATGTTCGGGTTTTTTCCCGGAATGTACTTTAACTGAAGAAGACGATGCCGCTATTTATTTTTCTTCGGGCACAACGGGATTCCCGAAGGCTATTTTACATAACCACGAAAGCCTGATTCACTCCTGCCGTGTTGAGCAAAAACACCATTCCCAAACCAAGGACGACTGTTTTCTTTGCATACCGCCTCTTTACCACACCGGTGCAAAAATGCACTGGTTCGGCAGTCTGCTTTCGGGCTCTAAGGCAGTAATATTAAAGGGAACACAGTCGCGTAATATCTTAAGCGCGGCAAGTGAAGAGAAGTGTACTATCGTTTGGCTTCTGGTGCCGTGGGCGCAGGATATATTAAACGCGCTTGACCGAGGTGAAATTAAACTTTCCGAGTTTGACCTTTCAAATTGGCGCCTTATGCATATCGGTGCACAGCCTGTACCGCAAAGCTTAATACGTCGCTGGCTTGAATACTTTCCAAATCAGCAATATGATACAAACTACGGTCTTTCCGAATCAATAGGTCCCGGTGCCGTGCATCTCGGTGTAGAGAACGTACATAAGGTTGGCGCTATCGGCGTTCCGGGCTACGGCTGGGAAATTAAGATTGTAGATACCGACGAAAACGAAGTAAAGCAGGGCGAGGTAGGAGAGCTTTGCCTTAAAGGCCCCGGCGTTATGACCTGCTACTACCGTGACGAAGCTGCTACCGCCGCATCACTTAAAGACGGATGGCTCTTTACGGGAGATATGGCAATGCAGGACGAGGACGGTTTTGTTTATCTTGTTGACCGCAAGAAGGACGTTATTATCACCGGCGGAGAAAACCTTTACCCCGTACAGATAGAAAACTTCCTCGCCGCACACCCGAAGATAGGTGATGTAGCGGTTATAGGTCTTCCCGACAGCCGTCTGGGCGAGATAGCTACTGCTATTATTCAAATAAAGCAGGACATGACCTGCACAGAAGAGGAAATAAACGAGTTTTGTCTTCAGCTTCCTCGTTATAAGAGACCCAGAAAGATTATTTTTGCAGATGTACCTCGTAATCCAACAGGTAAAATCGAAAAACCAAAACTTCGTAAAATGTACGGTGGCGAAGGCCTTGTTGATTCACAGAATAAGTCATAATTATATATAGAAAAGAGAAACAG
>JAZUOJ010000043.1:0-3444 GCA_045604625.1 Acutalibacteraceae bacterium
AATGCTCTTTTTTTATTGGCGGAGAGAGGGGGATTCGAACCCCCGATCGGGTTTAAGCCGATACACGATTTCCAGTCGTGCGCCTTAGACCAGCTCAGCCATCTCTCCAAAACTGTTACCATAGTATTATACATACAGCACAGTGAAAAATCAAGTATAATTTTTTCTTATTTAAAAATATTGTGTTTTTTAATGTAATGATAAAGCGGCGTGCCAATCACGAAAATAACCACAGCCTCACCAAGTGCAACGCTTAGTGCTGCCGAAACAAAGCCGGCCTCGCCAAAAAAGAGCGCAATTTCCGCACCGACAATAACCGCATTTGAAAGCACCGGAAACAAAAACAACACGGGATACGGTAGCTTTTCTTTAAGCAGATGCATAAGGGCTGCCGCTAAAAAAGTGGCGGCGGTGCCAAAAAGCATATCCACGGGGCCGAGCGAGCTTCCTATATTAGAAATTATACAGCCCGTTACCAGTCCCGGTATAGCATAAGGGGTGAACAGAGGCAGTATACACAGTGCCTCCGAAAGGCGAAACTGTATAGGACCGTAAGCGATACCAAAAGCAGCCGATATATACGTGAGAACGGCGTATAGCGCTGCTATAAAAGCCCCCATTACAATACCCTTGGTTTTCTCGTTATTCATTTTTATCAACTCCGTAGTTTTATTTTACGTCAGGATGGTTTCGAACTGACGGTTTTTATATTACTGACAGTGTGAGCAGCCGCCCTCACATTCGTGAATCTCACCTACGATGGGTGTAGGATCTATTCCGCGACGACGGTAGTAATCCGATACTGCGGCTTTAATAGCCTGCTCGGCAAGTACAGAACAGTGAATCTTGTGTGCAGGAAGTCCGCCAAGTGCCTCGACAACCGCCTTATTAGAAAGGGTAAGCGCCTCTTCTATAGTGTGCCCCTTTACCATATCGGTTGCGATAGAGCTGGTGGCAATGGCCGAGCCGCACCCAAAGGTTTTAAACTTTACGTCGGTAATAATACCGTCATCAACCTTTATATACATTCTCATTATATCGCCGCACTTGGGGTTACCAACCTCGCCTATGCCGTCGGCGTTTTCTATTTCACCCATATTGTGGGGGTTATAAAAATGTTCCATTACCTGTTCGGTATACATTATTTTTCCTCCTTAATCTTATCCCAAAGGGGCGACATTTCGCGAAGCTTGCCAACTATTTCGGGCAGTACCGACATTATATATTCGGCGTCTTCCATTGTGTTGCCGTCGCCAAAGCTAAGACGCAGCGAGCCGTGCGCAATTTCGTGCGGAAGACCGATGCTGAGTAATACGTGGCTGGGGTCAAGCGAGCCCGACGTGCAGGCGGAACCGCTTGATGCGCTGATTCCCTTAAAATCGAGTAATAGTAACAGCGATTCGCCCTCTATGCCCTCAAAGCACATATTTATATTGCCCGAAAGGCGCTTTTCACGGTCACCGTTTAGGTGACTGCGCTCAATTTTGAGTGCCTCGTTTATAATATAATCGCAAATTTTGCGGTTGTTTTCGTTGCGCTCGTTCATAGTGCTGACAGCCTCTTTAAGCGCTGCAGCCATTCCGACGATTCCCGCGGTGTTTTCGGTTCCCGCCCTGCGGCCGAATTCCTGCGCGCCGCCGTTTATAAGGGTAGGAAGTACGGTGCCGCGTCTGATATAAAGCGCACCCACGCCCTTTGGCCCGTGGAATTTATGCGCGGACAGCGAAAGCATATCAATATTCTGCTCTTTTACGTCTATAGCAATATTGCCTACAGCCTGAACCGCGTCGGTGTGGAACGGTATACCGTGCTTTTTGCAAACCGCACCAATTTCTGCCACAGGCTGAACAGTACCGATTTCATTGTTTGCGTACATTATTGTAACAAGTCCGGTATCTTCCCTGATAGCATTTTCCAAATCTTCAACGCGGACGATTCCGTTTTTGTAAACCGGAAGCAGCGTAACCTCAAATCCCTGCTTTTCAAGCGCGGACAATGTATGCAGCACGGCGTGATGTTCGAACACGCTGGAGATTATATGCTTTTTACCCTTGCGTTTCATAGCCTCGGCTGCACCCTTAATAGCCCAGTTGTCAGCCTCGCTTCCGCCGCTTGTAAAATATATTTCACGCGGCGAGGCGCCTAAAATTTCGGCTATCTGCTCGCGCGCGGCATCAACCGCAGCACGTGCCCTGCCGCCTAAGGAATACAGGCTGCTTGCATTGCCGTATTCTTCGGTCAGGTACGGCATCATTGCATCGAGTGCGGTTTTTGATAATTTAGTTGTTGCCGAGTTGTCGGCATAAACAAATCTTTTCATTAAAAAATCGACCTTTTTTACTTAAAAATCAGCAATGTATATTGTATACCTTTTTAGTACACTTTTCAACCCTATTTTGCTAATTTTTGAATTTTTTTGTTTCCTCTACGGCAAGTCGGTCACAACGCTCGTTTTCCGGATGTCCGTTATGCCCTTTTATCCAAACTATACTAACCTCGTGAATGTCGAGAAGACGCAAAAGTTCCTCCCACAAATCGGGGTTAAGCGCAGGTTTTCCGTCACCCTTTCGCCAGCCCTTTGCCTGCCAGGAACGTGCCCAGCCCTTCTCTACCCCGTCTGCCACGTACTTTGAATCGGTGCACAGCGAAACGCGGCAGGGTTCTTTTAGTGCAGAGAGTCCCGCTATGACCGCCGAAAGCTCCATTCGGTTGTTGGTCGTGCTGCCCTCGCCTCCCGAAAGTTCCTTTTCCTTGCCGGCATAACGCAAAACAGCACCCCAGCCACCCGGGCCGGGGTTGCCGCTGCAAGCACCATCTGTAAAAAGTTCGACAAATTTTTTCTCACTCATCGTATCACCTAATATCTTCTGAAATTGCCTACCACCTTGCCGAGTATACTCGGGTTTTCGGGATATATAGGTGAATAGTCCGGGTTTTCGGGCATTAAAATTACCTGCCCGTCTTTCAGTAGCAGACGTTTAACGGTCGCCTCGTCACCATCCATACCCACTACAATATCGCCCGAGCGCCAATATGCGGTTTTATCGGCAATAATAATATCACCGTCTAAAATTCCTGCATCACGCATACTGAGTCCCACAACGCGAAGTGCAAAAAGTCCGTCCGAATCCTTGGTGGGATAAGGAATGTAGTCCTCTATCTCCTCCACCGCAAGTATGGGCTGTCCTGCTGTAATTCTGCCCACAACCGGCACTAAGGAGGAATCCGACGCGGCGGTAATACGAATAGCGCGTGAATTGTGCTTGTCACGGCTTATATATCCGCACTCCTCCAACGTTTCGAGTATTGCGTGGACGGTGGACGTAGATTTGATTCCGGTTGCGCGGCAAATTTCGCGCACCGTAGGCGGGAGACCGCCGGATAGCTCACGTACTAAAAAATTATATACATCGGTCTGTTTTTGGTTAAGCGGTGTATCCTGCA
>JAZUOJ010000044.1:0-3355 GCA_045604625.1 Acutalibacteraceae bacterium
AGTAACTGTATTCGGTATGTTCACTGTCGTAAGTT
Organism: Acutalibacteraceae bacterium; assembly: GCA_045604625.1. GTDB lineage: Bacteria > Bacillota > Clostridia > Oscillospirales > Acutalibacteraceae > SIG589. Next base: position 36 of record JAZUOJ010000044.1, read on the forward strand.
TTTCGCAATTATAAAAGGCATCGTCACCTATTTTTTCTATACCCTCTGAGATAGTTACTTTTTGAAGATTGTCACAATTCTTAAACGTTCCTTTTAGTTCTGTTACAGGACAACCATTTACCGTTGCGGGTATTATTACTTCGGTTAAAGTGCTATCGCTTCCTATAGCAACTGCCTCATAATTATACAAATAGTATGTAATACCATCCTGAATAATTATTTCAGGTTGAACATCAGTTATAAGTAATTTGTAAGGAATACTGTTTTCTATAGCATAATTATAGCCTGTGCTATTTTCGTTACACCAAATAGAAAGATTAGGACATTCTGCAAAAGCATTTGTGCCGATAGAAGTTACCGCATCGTAAATAACGATAGAATTAAAGACATCACAGCTATAAAAGGCCTCATCACCAATGGTGGTCATCTGCTCGTTAGTAACTATTGCTACCAATTGGTCACAATCGTAAAATGCGCGGTTGCCAATTTCGAGCACACCGGCACCTAAAGTAACGCTGTTAACAGTATCATTGTTTTCAAAAATACTGTCACCAAGTTTGATAACGTTATACTCTGTTTCTTCAACAGTAATTGTATTTGGCACATAAACGTCGATAGCGTCACCAAGATAAGACGTTAGGCACACGCCACCATCGTAGACTTCATACTGCCATATAGATCCATCATCTGTTGTGGCAGACGATGAATCAATACCCTCTGTCGCATATACAAACACGTTCGTTGGTACAATCGACAGCAGTATGCACACAGTTAAAATTATACTAAAAATTCTATTCCTCAAAATTAACCCCTCCGATTAATTTATACTTTTCTACAAGTAAAACTTTATCACTTTCAGATATATTTGTCAACAAAGCAAGCGTCTTCCAAACAGCATAAACTTATAATCATTAGCTTTAAAAACAACAAAAAGACGGCTATGCTGAGCCGTCTTTTTTACACTGCGTTCCGTCGTGCTTGATTTCGTAGTTTTCTTTCAGAATTAAATCTTCAATAAACACAAACTCGTATCCCTCGTCTTTAAGGCATTTAAGAATGTTGGGAAGCGCTTCGGGTGTGTGGTCGGCGTCGTTATGAAAAAGCACGATAGAGCCGTTTTTCACCTTGCTGGTGACACGCTGGCAGATGCTGTCTGGCGTAGCGTTTTCTTTCCAGTCAAGAGAGTCGACGTCCCACTGAATTGTATACATTCCTATAGATTCGGTGGCGGTTATTGTGGCGTTATTATAGTCGCCGTAGGGTGCGCGGAAAAGCACCGGTGTTTCGCCCGTGACCGCCGCAATTTTTTCGTTACAGGCGTTTAGCTCCGCTATCATTTGCTCGCGCGAGAGCTTTGTCATATACGGGTGCGAGTTTGAGTGATTTTGCACCTTATGCCCCGCGTCGTAAAGTTGTTTTACCGATTCGGGATATTTATCTACCCACGCGCCTACCACGAAAAAAGTTGCCGGTACGTCGTATTCGGCAAGTATGGAAATAAGCTCCTCTGTATCATCATTTCCCCAAGCGGCGTCAAATGATATGGCTACCTTCTTTTCCTCGCTTTCGACACAGTATATAGGCAGCAGCCTCTCCTCGTTGGCAAACACCCTCGCCGAGCCGAAAACCACCACCGCAAGCGCAAGCACCGCCGCCGTGCACAGCATTATTTGCTTTTTTGTTATTATAAAAAACTTCATAAAAAAGCCCCCTTACATTAAATTATGTAAGGGGGCTTGGGCGATATAACCTCACAATATTTCGGGGGCTAATTTTTCACGGAATGTGAAGATAATCGTAACGGTTTATCGCTTAAAGTATGACCTAAAACGAACACTTGATTACCAATCTATATAGCCGTTATCGTGCGAAATTGTGAGAATTTCATCATCACTTATTACGTTGATTGCCATATCCGGACTTGAATATTCTTCCATTGTAAAGCTCCTTTTTGGTGTGCCGATTACGGTCGCACTATGTGTTTATCGTAGCCGCCTTTATCCTTCTCACTTACCTTTGGCTGTGATGAGGTGCTAACCTTGTTTGAGGATGAAGACTTATCTATAGACGTTACGGGTAGTTTTGATGTTGTTACGACGGGCGAAGGACTTTCTTCCGGTTTAGAAGACGGTTTTACGGATGAAGTGCCCGTTTGCGTTTTTTTGGACGAAGTAGTCGTATTAGAAGTAGGCTTCTTTTGGGTGGACGGCTTTGAAGTTGTATCATTTTTAGTTCCACCCGAGGGCGAAGCCTCGCTGCTGCCGTCGTTTTTTGCAGAAGATTCGGACGACGGGTCCTCAGAACCGGTATCATCCTCTTTAACGTCGGACTCAAAATCGTCAAAATCTACTTCGGCGCCGTCGGTGACCACAGACGAGGCGGGGGTACCGGTGTCGCCTTCCTGTTGGGCACCACCCTGCGTGTTTGACAGCACGCTTTCCGCTTTATCCGCAGCTTGAGTGTCCGAAAAGGCACTCTCACCCGGCGAGGTGTAACCCTTGCTTTCGGTGTCGCCCGGCGCATTTTCTTTACAGCCGCCGAGCGCCGCCAAGGTAATCACAAGCAAAATTATTAGGGCAACAATCAATATTAAACTGTTACATTTTTTCATAATTACTGCAACACTTCCATTGCCATATCGTAGCTTGCACCGCAACCGTTACATATTTCATTACCTGTGTAATTATTGTAGTAGGTGCGATACAGTCCGTTTGCATCATAGTACCTGATATATGAACGAGCAACCATTTTCTGCGCGTGCGCGGAAGCCAGCGCCTCCTCGCCCTTTGCTGCAGCAGATTTATAGGTTACAACGCCTGTGTAAAGGCGATAGTTTTCTCCCACAAAGTGGTCGACAACGCCGCTACACTTAAGATTTATAACATACGAATACTCGGTATTGGTGTTTACACCGTTAACATTAGCACCCTTATACTGCAAATCATTAGCGCCTGCCGACTGAATTGCAGCCTCTTTTGCCATACAGAAGCCGTATTCGGCACCCGACTCGTTGCCGGGAATAGCATTGATTTTTGCATAAAGTTCTTCGCTAAGTACGGTTATGAAACGTAGTCCCGAGCCCTCTTCACCGTGATGGTCAAGTTCGTCCGTTTCGCCTTCGCGCACCTGGATACCTACCAAATCATAACCCTGATAGGTTCCGTTCCACTCTTTGGGAAGAATCTTTTCGTCGTTTTCCTGTGCTACCTCGCCCGTTTCAATCCAGTGGGCATAAACGTCGGTCACACCGCCATAAGCGTCAGAAAAGTCGAAGGGTTCTGCATCGCTGTCGGCACCGAGATACCAGCAAGTCGGATCGT
>JAZUOJ010000045.1:0-4205 GCA_045604625.1 Acutalibacteraceae bacterium
GGTAGCCGCACTTTTTATTTTTAGGAGGAAAAAGAAAAAATGAAGAAAGTAATGAGTTTATTGTTGGCAGTAATGATGGTTTTATCTTTGGCTGCTTGTGGTGGTAACGATACCAAAACAGATAATGAGATTGGTAGTTCCGCTACCCAGAACCAAACTGATATGTCTCAGCAAGAGCCAGCCGCTCAATTTGATGAATTAAAAAATATAATTGATTATAATGGATATTATAACTTATTTATCACTAATGACGGAGCCCTATACAAGATAGGAAATTTTTCAGACGGGAAAAAGTTAAGAAGAATTGGCGAAGGTGTTAAGTTTGTTAAGTTTAGTGTAGGTACAATTATTAGTGATAATAATGATGTGTACATATACAATGAAGATGATTTTTCTGTTTCTTTATTTAATAATGGTGGGGGATATACTCTTAATACTACAATACCAGGAGATGATTATTTAAATTCGGCGCATATTATTCGTTATCCAGGAGGTCCTGATATTGCGGCATATGTAAAAGAAAATGAGGTGTTTTTGTATCAAGAAGAAAACTCTCGTTCTTCGTTTTATACGTCGACACAAAAAGGACCAATATACAAATTTGATGACGATGAAACAATAATATATTTTATCGATGGCACCATAAAGACTAATAAAGGGTATTATTGTTTTAAGGAAACGGTAAATACTTCGCAATATGATGATATTCCTAGAACATATACATATTCTTTGGAGAAAATTACAGATGTGAATGAGGATATAATATTTTTAAAGAGATTTGATGACCGATGTTGGCTTTATCAAGACTACCGTGTTGATAAAAAAGGAAATCTTTTTTACGAAAAAACAACATATTAATAAATCAAACAATGCAAGTATAAAACTCCTTTGTTGACAGATAATAACAGTGTTATCAAATCAACAAAGGAGTTTTTATATATGAAAGCAACAGGAATTGTAAGACGCATAGACGATTTGGGCAGAGTGGTTATACCAAAAGAAATTAGAAGAACGATGAGGATAAGAGAAGGGGACCCGCTGGAGATTTATACCGATGCGGGTGGGGAGGTAATTTTCAAAAAATACTCGCCGATTGGTGAATTATCTACCTTTGCGTCGCAGTATGCCGACGCGCTTTTAAAGGGTACGCAGCTTGCCGTTATTATCTGTGATCGCGACCACTGTGTTGCGGCTGCGGGAATCTCCAAAAAAGAGGTGCTTGAGCGCCGCGTGTCGGCAGCGCTTGAGGATATTATGAACTCGCGCAGAATATACACCATAACGGGCGGAGAGCGTCACGCTGCGCTTGACGGTGTTGACCGCAGTATTTGTATTGCCGCGCCCATTTTATCTGCGGGCGACGTTACCGGTGCTGTTGTTATGCTCTCGACCGACTCGTCTTCCACCCCGACCGAAACCGATATAAAGCTTGTGCAGGTTGCGGCAGGTTTTCTCGGCAAGCAGATGGAAGAATAAAAAGTACTTGATTTTATTATTAATGTATGCTATACTGTATGCGTTAACAAGAGACTATGAAAGTGAGTGGGGCAACCCGCTCACTTTTCGTTGTACGGATGTTATAGCGTTATAGGACTGGAACAGAAGGTGAAAAAATGGCAGGAAATACCGTATCAAAGGTAGAGAAGGTTATTGCACCTACTATTGAGGGAATGGGCTACGATTTATGGGACGTTCGTTTTCTTAAGGAGGGTGCGTCGTGGTATTTGCGCGTGTTTATCGACAAGGAAGACGGCATCTGCATTGATGACTGTACCGACGTTTCGCACGCCATAGACCCGCTGCTGGATGAAGCAGACGTTATCGACCGCTCGTATTATTTGGAGGTTTGTTCTACCGGGCTTGAGCGTGAGCTTACAAAGCCCGAGCATTTCAGCAAAATGCAGGGACGCGAGGTCTTTTTGCACCTCTACAGTCCAAAGGACGGAAACCGCGACTTTTCGGGCACGCTAGTGTCTTATGACGGCGGCGTGACTCTTACGGTCGACGGACAAGATATTTATTTTGAAAAAGGTACATTTGCAACTGTAAAACTTAACGATATGTAATTTGGAGGAAAAGGGAAAATGAATAACAAAGAATTTTTTGAGGCCTTAAAGGTTATGGAGGCAGAGCGAGGAATCCCTGCTGAGTTTATAGCCGAGAAAATATCCAACGCTATAGTAACCGCCGTTAAAAAGGAATACGGCTCGCGCGAGATAGTTTTCTGCGAAATAGACTGCGAAAATCAGAAGTTCAGCGCCTACGTTAAGAAGAACGTAGTAGAGGAAATTGAAGATGAGTATGCCGACATGCTGCTTGAGGACGCACTCAAAATCAACAAGCGTTCAAAGGTTGGCGGTACCGTTACCATAAAGCTTGATACCAGAAAGCTTGGAAGAATCGTAGCACAGACCGCAAAACACGTTATCCGTCAGGGCATACGCGACGTTGAGCGCGACCAGACGTTGGCCGAGTTCCAGAGTCGCAACCGCGAGCTTGTTACAGCCGTTGTTCAGCGCATAGACCCCAAGACCGGCAACGCATCGCTCACCATCGGTCATTCCGATGCAATGCTCCCGAAAATGGAGCAGGTTCCGGGCGAGGAGCTTCGTGAGGGCGACCACATCAAGGTCTACATAGTAGACGTTAAGGACACCGAAAAGGGCCCGAAGGTAATGCTTTCCCGTACACACCCCGGCCTTGTAAAGCGTCTGTTTGAAAACGAGGTTCCCGAAATTTTTGACGGAACAATTGAAATTAAGGCAATTTCGCGTCAGGCCGGCGCACGCACCAAAATGGCAGTTTGGTCTGCCAACAGCGAGATTGATGCTGTCGGTGCCTGCATAGGACCTAAGGGCGCGCGTGTTAATAAAATAGTAGAAGAGCTTGCGGGCGAGAAGATAGACATAGTTAAGTATTCCGAAGACCCGGTACTCTTCGTGTCCGAGGCACTTTCTCCCTCAAAGGTTGTTGGTGTCGAAATAATAAGCGAAGACCCGCGCAGCTGCCGTGCTACCGTGCCGGATTCACAGTTGTCGCTTGCTATAGGCAACGGCGGACAGAACGTTCGTCTTGCGGTTAAGCTTACCGGATGGAACATCGATATCCGTCCCGAAAGCGGATTTTACGGCGAGGATATTGCCGAGAATTAAGGTGATTTTATGAAAACCGGAAAAATACCAATGCGAATGTGCGTAGGCTGCGGCCAAATGAAACCCAAAGCAGAGCTTATACGCGTGGTAAAGACTGCCGACGGCAACGTTTGTCTTGACAAAACCGGCAAACAAAACGGAAGGGGCGCATATATTTGCGGTGACGCAAAGTGTCTCGCCCTTGCCCAAAAGGCGCGCCGATTCGAACGCTCTTTCGGTATGCCCGTGCCCGAGGAAACGGTTAAGGCTTTGGAGGCTGACTTAAAATAATGAATGAAAAAATTCTGACACTTTTAGGCTTTGCCCGAAAGGCGGGACGGCTTGCTGTAGGAACGCAGGCTACCGAAACCTCGATAAAGCGCGGCAAATCAAGTCTTGCGCTGGTGGCGTCGGATATTTCCGGTAAAAGTGCAAAGGAAATACGCTTTTTGTGTGACAAACACGACACTTGTTTTGGCGTACTACCGTTTGACACGTACGATATTACAAAGGCAACAGGTACAAAAGCGGGTATACTGTCGATAGAGGATGACGGTTTCGCAGATGCTATTGCACAAAAACTTTAATTGGAGGAATTGCCCATGATGGTTAAATATAAGGTAAGCGATCTGGCTAAAGATTTCGGTATAAGCTCTAAGGACATTATTGCTATACTGGCTGATAAGATGGGAAGCGCCAAAAAGACGGCTTCATCCTTAGAGGAGAAGGAGCTTGATTTGATTTTCGACGTGCTTACCACCGAAAATTCTGTAAAGAGCTTTGACGCATATTTTGAAACCGGAGCAAAGGCACGCGAGCAGGCTGCAGCCGAGAGAAAGGCTGAAAAGGACCGCAAGCTTGCAGAGCAGATGGCTATACTTGAGCAGATGAAGGCTGCTGCCGCCGCTGAGGAGGCTGCGAAGAATCCGAAGCCTGTAGAACCGAAGGTTGAAAAGAAGGTCGAGCCTAAGACCGAAAAGAAAGCAGAACCGAAGGTCGAGAAAAAGGCCGAGCCGAAGGCTGCTCCCAAAGCAGAACCGAAAAAAGAAGAAAAACCCGAGAAGAAATCTGAAC
>JAZUOJ010000046.1:0-2409 GCA_045604625.1 Acutalibacteraceae bacterium
GCTTGCAACCGAGTTTATGGTTGACTTTGACGAAACCGGTTCTATCGGTAAGCGTTACAGCCGCGAGGACGAAATCGGTACCGTTTTCTGCATCACCTACGACTTTGATTCCGAAAATGACGGCTGCGTAACCGTACGCGACCGTGACACTATGGAGCAGGTTCGTATTAAGATGGAAGACGTTGCCGCCTACATTCGCGAGCGCATTCAGTTTTAATTAGCATAAAAAATTGGGAGCAAAAGCTCCCCCTTATATGCCCCCTTAGTTAAATGGATATAACAAACCCCTCCTAAGGGTTAGTTATCGGTTCGATTCCGGTAGGGGGTGCCAAAAATCCCGTTCTCGTAAGAGGACGGGATTTTTACTTCTTATTATCTATTTTTTATCTTCTTATAAATCGGGCGTATAACCTTTATTACGCTTCCCGACAGAAAGCCGATAAGTCTATATCGCAGCATCTCGCGGCTCAGGCAGCTTTTTGCGGCACGGTTAAAGCCTGCCGTTTCAAGTGTGCTGAAGAATTTATCGCGGTTTTTATGCCGCATCGAGGGTGCACGCAGTTGTGCGTTACCGGCGACGGCCTCACTCGTTTCACGCTCGTAGAGAACTAAATCTTCCCTGCATTCATCCAAAAATGCGGCGCCGCGCTCGGTATTTACCATCATAAGCGAAACACCGTCTTTTTTGGGCCCCTCAAACGGGGTGGTGGCACCAAGCCCCCAAAAGTCGCCTATCGTAATATCTGACACGCGCTGAGGACAAGCGTACAGGCAACGGCTGCAGGACGGACGGTTAAACAGCCCTTTTATAAAGCCTATATAATACGCGTCGCGCTGTGTTGCGCCCTTATAAAACACGTTCTGTCCGTCGTATAGCGTGACCATTGCATCGGGTGCTCTGAAACGAATTTCACTTGCTCTTTTACCCGACTTCTGCTCGATTTCCGATATGTATTTTTTCATAACCTTATACGACGGTGTTCCGTGACAAACAAGGTCGCAGGTTATAAGATTTTCGGAGTTTTTAAAGGTTTTTCTTAAGTTTTCTACACCCGCCGTCTGGCAAGGGGTGCCTATAAACAAAACGCGTTTGCCTTCAAGCAGGGCTGCACGCATTTCTTTTACCGCGTCACCCACGACACTTTGAAGATATTTTGAACCTTTAAACTTCTTTATGCCTTCAGCATCACACGAATGGTCGTGAGAAACCGATAAATCGGCATTATATTTTGCGCCGAAAACTACGCCGCCTTTTTTTACAATGTTTTTTGAAAAAACAGCCGCCATACCGCCCGAAGCACTGGTTTTATGCTCGGATTCGTCGGCACTGTATGCCGCGTATGTAGTAATAGTATTACGTTTTTCGGCAGCGTTTACCGCAGGGCACACCTTTTGGCACATACCGCAGTTTATACATATAGTTTCGTCTATTTCGGGATAACGAAAGCCCTCGCCGTCCTCACACATTGTGATACAACCCTTGGGACATACGGTATAGCAGGCGTGACAGCCGGTACAATCTTTTCTATCACAAATGGTCATCGGTTTTCCTCCGCACCTAGAAGTTTATAATTATTATACCAACACACACGTCATATTTCAATAAAAAAACATCGGGGACCGGCCCCGATGCTTTTAATTTTTAGAGGTTATTATTTTTTTAATCTGTATTACCACCGTCGGCAAAAGTGCAAATGCGTATACCGTCAAAAGCTGTGAAAGGCTTATTGCGGTGACAAAAAACAGCCCGTGAAGTGCGGGTATAAGCAACACTGCATGCAGCAAAACAAAGCCAACAGCAAATGCCAAGAGGCTAAACCTGTTTGAAGTAAAGCCTATTTTATGAAGCGGACGGTCGCTGCGGCAATTAAAGCCGTGCAGCAGACGTGCAAGACAAATCGTTGCAAATGCCATAGTAGATGCAACCGCCTCGCTCGATTTGAGTCCTATACCGTAGGCTATCATCGTACAGAGTGCAATAACCACACCCTCGAAACCGATTTGAAACGCGGTTTTTTTGTTTAAAATTGAGTCCTTTGAACTACGCGGCTTTTCGTGCAGAACGTCATTTTTGCTTTCCTCTACACCTATAGCAATAGCGGGAAGAGAGTCGGTAATTAGGTTCATAAACAAAAGGTGGACGGGATAAAATGGGGACGGAAGCATAAGCACGGTAGCCGAAAAGACACAAAGCACACCCGCAAAGTTGCCCGAAAGCAAATAATTGATAGAATTTTTTATATTGCGATAAACGTTTCTACCGGTAATTACCGCCTTTACAATGGTTGAAAAGTTGTCGTCCGTCAGTATCATACCGGCGGCATCCTTTGAAACCTCGGTACCGGTGATGCCCATTGCAACGCCGATATCGCTCTGCTTTAGGGCGGGTGCATCGTTTACACCGTCACC
>JAZUOJ010000047.1:0-5974 GCA_045604625.1 Acutalibacteraceae bacterium
GAAAACAGATTAGTAGGAGATTACCCTGTAATAGGCATACGCCCGACAATCGACGGTCGTCGCGGCGCCTTAAAGGTAAGAGAATCTCTTGAAGAACAAACAATGAATATGGCGAAAAGTGCGGCAAAACTTTTCGAGGAAAATTTAAAATATTCTAACGGTGAACCCGTAAAGGTTATAATCGCCGATACAACTATAGGACGTGTAGGAGAGGCTGCTGCTTGTGCTGATAAATTCCGCAAAGCAGGCGTTGACATTACTCTCACAGTAACTCCCTGTTGGTGCTATGGCGCCGAAACCATGGATATGGACAAAAACACAATAAAGGCTGTTTGGGGCTTTAACGGAACCGAACGTCCGGGCGCTGTTTATCTTGCATCGGTACTTGCAACCCACGCTCAAAAGGGCCTTCCCGCATTTGGCATTTACGGCCACGAGGTAATGGATTGTGACAATACCGAAATTCCCGAAGACGTAAAGGAAAAACTTCTCCGCTTTGGTCGTGCTGCTGTTGCTGCAGCCACTATGCGCGGTAAATCATATCTGCAGATTGGTTCTGTATGTATGGGTATCGGCGGTTCTATAGTTGACCCGACATTCTTTGAAGAATATTTTGGTATGCGTGTTGAATCGGTTGACGAGGTAGAGGTTATCCGCCGAATGACCGAAGGCATTTACGACAAGGAAGAATATGAAAAGGCTCTTAAGTGGGCAAAGGAAAACTGCATAGAGGGCTTTGATAAAAACCCCGAAGATATGCAGAAGACCAGAGCCCGCAAAGACGAAGATTGGGAGTTCGTGGTTAAGATGATGGTAATCATCAAGGACCTTATGAACGGAAACGATAATCTTCCCGCAGGCTGCGAAGAAGAAATGGTTGGCCACAACGCCATAGCCGCAGGTTTCCAGGGACAGCGTCAATGGACCGACTTCTATCCCAACTGTGATTTCCCCGAATCAATGCTCAACACCTCGTTCGACTGGAACGGCGCTCGCGAGCCGTACATACTTGCAACCGAAAACGACGCTCTCAACGGTATGGGAATGCTGTTCGGAAAACTGCTTACTAATCGTGCACAGATGTTTGCCGACGTTCGTACATACTGGAGTGGTGAATCCATAAAGCGCTTAACCGGCTACGATATCAACGGTAAGGCAAAGGATTCCGACGGTGTTATTCACCTTATAAACTCCGGTGCTTGCTGCCTTGATGCTAATGGTGCTGCTGTTGATGAAAACGGAAACCCCGTTATGAAGGAATGGTACAACGTAACCGAGGCTGACCAAAAGGCAATTATGGAGAATACCACCTGGAACTATGCAGACCTTGGATATTTCCGTGGCGGCGGATATTCTTCCCGCTTTGAGACTAAGGCAGAGATGCCCGCAACTATGATTCGTCTTAACCTCGTTAAGGGACTCGGCCCCGTACTGCAGATAGCAGAAGGCTGGACCGTAAACCTCCCCGAGGACGTTTCGGATACACTTTGGAAGCGTACCGACTACACCTGGCCCTGCACCTGGTTTGCACCGCGTTGCACCGGCGAGGGAGCTTTCAAGACCGCCTATGACGTAATGAACAACTGGGGCGCCAACCACGGCGCTATAAGCTACGGCCACATTGGTGCCGACCTTATCACCCTTTGTTCAATTCTCCGCATACCGGTTTGCATGCACAACGTACCCGAAGAAAAGATTTTCCGTCCCGCTGCTTGGAATGCATTCGGACAGGATAAAGAGGGACAGGATTACCGTGCTTGTGCCGCATACGGCCCGATGTTCAAATAAAGGGTAAAGAGCAGAAAGTGAATTTTTTATGGTAGCGCTACTTTTTGTTACGTGCACTCTCGCCAGCTTGGCCGAGGGCATGTTCATAAAAAAATACAATTCAAAGCACGAAAAAGGCGGTTTTATATTTACCGCACTGATTTCTGTTTTTGCACTTACTTTTTTCGTTGTAACCGACAAAGGCGGAATAACCATTCCGCCTCAGCTGTGGGGTTACGGAATAGTATCAGGCGTCTTTTACGGAACTGCATCGCTTTTAACCTACGTGGCACTTAGCTGCGGCTCGTTCGCAATGACAATGCTTATACTGTCGTACGGACTGGTTTTCTCGATAGGTTACGGACTAATCTTCCTAAACGACCCGATAACTATTTTTACTGCCATAGGACTTATTCTTATGCTGGTGTCCATATACTTTGTAAAGGCACAAAAGGATAGCGGCGACAAGGTTAAGGTAACGGCAAAGTGGCTCTTTTGTGCTTTCGCTTCGTTGTGTTTGTCCGGCTTGTTTGCAGTAGTACAAAAAATGCAGCAGGTAAAACTAGGAAACGGCTACTCTAACGAGTATATGATAGTTACGTTGACTACCTCTGCAATAATTTTGTTTACGTGTGGAATTATAAAAGACGGCAAGGATATTAAATATATTTTAAAGCACGGAACGTTATGGACGGTTGGTGCAGGTGTCGCAAACGCGATTACCAACCTGCTTACTATGGTTACAAACCAAATGCTGCCCATATCGGTCGCAGCCCCCGTAAGGGCAGGCACAAAAATTATTATTTCTTTCTTAATATCAATGCTGATATTTAAAGAAAGATTCAGCAAAAAACAGGTGGTTGGTGTTGTTTTGGGCACCGCCGCACTGGTGTTCTTAAATCTGTGAGGGATTTGCCATGAAAGAAAAATTTGTAAAACTTGGTGTTGTCGGCCTCGGTAGAGGACTCGACGTAGTTAAAGAGGTTGTAGATTCCGATGATGTAAAAATCACGGCAATTTGCGACAAAAACCCCGAAAAACTTGAAAATGCTAAAAACGTGTTTTCAAAACTCGGCGTAACAGACCTGCAGGCTTTTTCCGATTTTGACGAGATGTTAAAATCTGCCGATATGGATGCGCTGTTTATTGCGACCGACGCTATCTATCACGTGCCTTACGTTATAAAGGCGATGGATGCCGGCAAACACGTAATAAGTGAAATTCCGGCTGTTAACTCGCTTGAAGAAGCAAAACAGTTAAAGGCGGCAGTAAAATCACATCCCGAGCTTAAGTATATGTCAGCTGAAAACTGCTGCTTCTGGACATTTATCGAAGCGTGGAAAAAGATGTACGATAACGGTAAGTTAGGTCAGGCGGTATATGCCGAAAGTGAGTATATTCACTGTAAAGACTACCGCGAATTTAAGGCTGAAGACTATCCGGCAGACCACTGGCGCAGCTTTAACCCCGCGATTAAGTACATTACCCACAACCTTGGACCGCTGCTTTACATAATGGATGACAAGTGTGTAAGCGTAACCTGCTTCGAACCCGACGTTCAGTACAACCCGTACAAAAAGAACCCCGGCGCAGAAAACGGTGTAGCCCTCTTTAAAACCGCAAAGGGCGCTATAATCCGAATTCTAATCTGCTTCGGTGCTTATGCTGGATTCACCCACAACTTCCAGCTTTACGGTACACGCGGAAATATCGCTACCGACCGTTGCAAACATATGGATGACGCTCATTCGTTTGCAACCTTCTCGGATATTCCGTGCGGACTCGACCACAAGGTTGAGATCCCCGTAACGTTGAGTTCTCCCGGAGGCTCCTCGGGCGGACACGGCGGTGCCGACCGCAAGATGATGCTGGCTTTTGTTAAGTGCATTCTTGAGGATACCGCACCCCCCGTCGACGTTGATCTCGGTATACGTATGGCACTTCCCGGAATTTTGGCACACGAATCTGCAGAACAGGGCGGCATGCCTATTGCGATTCCCGATATTGACTAATTACTGAAAGGGTGAACGATTATGTCAAGCTACGTTGTAAAGAAAACACCCGCCGACTCTACCTGGTTCCGCCAGTCAAGATTCGGTATGTTCATACACTTCGGTCTTTACGCTCTGCCCGCACGACACGAATGGGTAAAGAGCTACGACCTTATTAGTGATGAAAAATACGACCAGTATTTTAAGTACTTTAACCCCGACTTGTTCGACGCCAAGGAATGGGCAAGACAGGCCAAGGCCGCAGGAATGAAGTACGTTGTACTGACCACCAAGCATCACGAAGGCTTTTGCCTTTTTGATTCACAGTACACCGATTACAAATCAACAAACACCCCCTTCGGCAGAGATATAGTACGCGAATATGTAGATGCTTTCCGTGCTGAGGGACTTCACATTGGTTTTTACTATTCGCTTATCGATTGGAATCACCCCGATTTCCCGATAGACAGAATGCACCCGCGCAGACACGATAAAAACGCGCCCGAGCTCGACAAGGGCAGGGATATGCGTAAATACGCCGAGTACATGCGTAATCAGGTGCGCGAACTACTTACCAACTACGGCAAGATAGACATTCTTTTCTTCGACTATTCTTATACCGATAACTACGAAATGTGCCAGCCGCAAATTCATCCGTGGATGTGGCACAACGGCGGAAAGGGAAAGGATGAGTGGGAAGCTGAAGAACTTATCAAAATGATCAGAGAGCTTCAGCCCGACATTCTTATCAACGACCGCACCCAGATAGAGCAGGACATCTGGACTCCCGAACAGGTACAGCTTACCGAATGGCCCAAGCATAAGAAGACGGGCGAGCTGCTTACCTGGGAAGCCTGCCAGACCTTCTCCGGCTCGTGGGGTTACTTTCGTGACGAGCAGACCTGGAAGACCCCCGAAATGCTTATAAACACATTAGTTAATGCTGTTTCTTTCGGCGGCAATACTATAATGAACGTAGGTCCTACAGCTCGCGGTTATTTCGACCACCGTGCTGAAGATGCGCTTAAGGTTTATGCCGACTGGATGAAATATAATTCGCGTTCTATCTACGGATGCACAATGGCAGAGCCTGAATTTACGGCTCCTCCCGGAACCAAGCTTACCCAAAGTGAGGATGGCAAACGCCTTTACATCCACCTTCAAACATATCCCTGCGGCGCTCTCCGTATGCAGGATATGCAGGGCAAGGTAGAATACGCACAGTTTTTGCATGACGGCAGCGAGATTTTGTTTATTGATAAGACTACCGAAAACGAGCTTGCCGCGAACGGACTTGCTCCCATAAACGAGGGCGAAGTCAAGTTCGTAATTCCCGTAGTTAAACCGAAAGTAATCAATCCGGTTATTGAGGTTTTCTTGAAATAAAAATTCCAAAGCAACCACACCTTATATTATGAAAGGATGATACCATGAAAAAGACAAACTTCGCAAAAACAAAACGTTGCATGGCGGTTCTTTTAGCGCTGGTATTGATGTGTACAATGCTTTCAAATGCACTGATTACCGCAATGGCAACAACAACAGACATTGATGCTCTGTTGGCAACCGTCGATGCCGATGCAGTAACCATTGCTGATGCGGCAACGATAAACGAAATCGGTGCATTATATGATGCACTCGGTACCGACACACAGGCAACCTACACAACCGATGTAGAAGCTTTGAGAAAAGCGCTGGCTACCGAGGTTAAAAAGGGTTATACCGCAATCGGTACCTCAAACTTCCAGACTGGTTATTACCACTGGCAAAACTCCGTAGGTCACGTTGTAACAAACGACGTACTTCGCCTTACCTTTAGCCGTTCTTCTAACACAAACCCTGCAGTTAATGCAGAAATGACCTCAACTTACAAGTTTGACGGCTTTGAAGTAATGTTTAATAACTTTGTTATTAACAGTGACACAGCGGCTTATGCAGGCATCAATATGATGTTCGCAAAGAGCGCAAACGTTGATTTCTCAAAGAGCACAGTTAGCGGACTTTTGCTGTCCTTAGACGTTAAGAACGGTAAACTTATAGTTAACTTCAAGGACTACACTTCGGGAACACTTACATATAAGTATGCAGAAATTGCAGAGAGTGATTTATTAAAGGCAGACAGCCTTCAGTACAATGCTTTTGCTATTGCAGTTAACGCTACCGCAGACGCTAACGACCCCTATGCCGTAACCGTTACATTGGCTGACGGCAACAGC
>JAZUOJ010000048.1:0-2741 GCA_045604625.1 Acutalibacteraceae bacterium
AAATCCGATGGAAAAGTTGGAAAAACTAAAGCTTAATAAAGAATTTAAACGGGCATACGGAAGAGGTCGTTCGTTTGTAGGACCCGGTGTGGTAACTTATATTGTAAAGAGCCGCGCTGGGAAAATTCGTATTGGCGTAACCACCGGAAAAAAGGTGGGCAACGCCGTAAGGCGCAACCGCGCACGTCGTGTTATTCTTGCTGCCTTTCGAGACTGTCTTCCGCATTTAAAAAGCGGCGGGTACGATATTGTTTTCGTTGCCCGCGCAAGAACGCCCGAAATGAATGCAAACAAGCTAAAAGAGGTAATGATGCGTCAGTTTTCGGACGCAGGATTATGGATGAATGAAACGGATACTAATTAAGCTTATAAGGCTTTACAGACGGTACATTTCACCGCTTAAAGGTTATTCAAGCTGCCGCTTTACACCAACCTGCTCAGCATATGCTATTGAAGCTATTGGAACCCACGGCGCACTAAAGGGAACGGCACTCGCATTTTGGCGTGTGCTTCGTTGCAACCCGCTTTGCAAGGGCGGGTATGACCCAGTTCCGCCACGCAGGACTAAAGGAGAAAAATAAATGCAGTTTTTATTTGATATTATAAGCATCCCCATGGGCTATATCCTAAAGGGACTTTCATATCTGGTAGGCAATAACTTTGCCGCAGCGGTATTTTTGTTTACCGTACTTGTAAATCTTTTAATGCTGCCGCTTACATTAAAGTCACAAAAATCCACCGTACAGCAGACGCGCATTAGACCAAAACTTGATGCGCTTAAGGAAAAGTGCGGCGACGACAAGCAGAAATATTCTATGGAAATGCAGGCTCTCTACCAGCGCGAGGGTGTTTCTATGTCGGGCGGTTGTATGCCGCTTATCATTCGTATGCTGCTTATGATGGGCATTTACTATGCCGTTGTTAACCCGCTTCGCTATATTTGCGGTGTTCCGGCAGACGTTATTAAGTCGGCAATGACCGAGCTCAGCCTAACGCGTGAGATTGAACTTGTTCCCCTTGTTGCAAAGGGCGCAGTTGAAAGTATCGATCCGTCCTATGCCGAGCTTATCGATTTTAATTTCCTCGGCATAAACCTTACCGACACACCTCACTTTACGCTTGACTTTTCAAAGGCAGAGCTTATTTGGATAATTCCCTTTATGTCCTTTGCCGCACAGATGATTTCCAGCATAGTTTCATTAAAGATTCAGAAAAAGGCAAACCCCGACGCACCCAACATGGCGGGAATGATGCTGACAATGCCGCTTATCTCTTTATTTATCGGCTTCAGCTTCCCAGGTGCTCTAGGTTTTTATTGGGCTGTTTCCGCGATTATCGGCGGTGTTATTCAAACCGTTATATCGCTGAAGTTTGGTCCCGATATTCTTATTGCCAAGGAACAGACAAAATCAGTATATAAACGTTTTAAGTATGAAAAAAACCGCACACAGGCGGCAGATATAAACTAGGAGGAACCGCAGTTGATTAAAGAAGCAATCGGCATAGGTGCCACGCTTGAAGAGGCCACCGAAAAGGCCAAAGCGGAACTTAATGCTTCGTTTGACGAAGAAGTGCAGTTTGAAGTGCTTGCCAACCCCAAGAAGAAAACACTCGGACTGTTTGGTGGCTCGCCGGCAAAGGTAAGGGTATACGTTGAACTGCCCGACCCCGCACCCAAAAAGCAAAGAGCCCCGAAAAAGGACAACAAAAAGAACGATAAGGCTAAAAAGCCCCAAGCTCAAAAACAGGAAAACAAAGAGGAACCGCGTGAAGCAACCCCTCTTAACGTAGTGCCCGAGGAAAATATCGACGCAAATTCGCCTACCGGACGCGCTATAAAATATCTTCGCAGCATACTTGTAAATTTAGGTGTAACCGAGGTAAAGATTTCGGCAGCAGAAATTGAAAAAGGCGCCAAAATCATACTCGAGGGTGAAAACCTTGGAATAGTAATCGGACGCCGCGGTGAAACGCTGGATGCACTTCAGTATTTAGCATCGCTTGCCGCAAACTCCGGTAACGAATTTTTCCGCATTTCGCTTGATACAGGCAACTATCGCGAAAAGCGTGAGCAGACCTTAAAGAGCCTTGCTCGCCGCGTATCCAACCAGGTGCATCGCACCGGACGTAGCCGTGCGCTTGAACCGATGAACCCGTACGAACGCCGCATAATTCATACCGAGGTACAGGGTATCGACGGAGTTGAATCAGGCTCCACAGGCGAGGGTAGCAACCGCCGCGTTGTAATCAGCCCCGTTGGCGGCGCCCGCAGAGATGACCGTCGTCGCGATGACCGCCGCGGCAATAGACGTCAGCCTACCGCAGCAGTCGCACCGGTTGAAGGACGCGAACCCAAAAAGGACGCAGTTGACCTTCCGCTTTACGGAAAAATCGACTAATAAAATTAAAAGCAGGTACTTTTGTACCTGCTTTTTTATTTTTCCTATTTAAATGCCTCGGTAGAAAGGTATCTTTCGCCCGTGTCGGGAAGTAAAACAACAATATTTTTGCCGTGGTTTTCGGTTTTCCCTGCAATCTCAGCCGCCGCGTACAGCGCTGCGCCCGAGGAAATTCCAACCAGCACACCCTCAAGCCTCGGTATAGTCTTTGTGGTTTCATATGCGTCTTGAGTTTTAACGGTTATAATTTCATCTATTATAGTTTTGTCCAACGTGTTGGGTACAAAGTTGGCACCAATGCCTTGTATGCCGTGCGGCGCCGCCTTGCCGCCCGAAAGCAAG
>JAZUOJ010000049.1:0-17257 GCA_045604625.1 Acutalibacteraceae bacterium
CGGATATGCCGGGAACCACGCCTGCATCTCTTCCCCGCTTTTTAAATAAAACTCTTTGGCCTTAAACTCTAAAATATTTTCATCGGTTATTTTGCTGCCCGTCTGTATACAGGTAAGCACCTTTTGCATTTTCCAGTCGTCGTGTGCAACGTAGTGCACGTCGTTTGTTGCAACAAGCGGAATTCCCGTTTCTTCGGATATTTTTATAATATAGGGGTTTATCTGCTTTTGCTCTAAAAGACCGTGGTCCTGCAGTTCAAGATAATAATTATCCTTGCCGAACACATCACGGAACCACAAAGCGGTTTCCTTTGCGGCGGCATAGTCGTCACGCGTGAGGAGTCTTGGCACCTCGCCCGCAAGGCAGGCGGAAAGCGCGATAAGTCCGTCACTGTGCTCTTTCAGTAGTTCTTTATCTATACGCGGCTTGGAATAAAAGCCCTCGGTAAAGCCTGCAGAAACAAGTTTTATAAGGTTTTTATAGCCTTTTTCGTTCTTGCACAACAAAACGAGGTGGTTATAATCTTTATCGGTCGTTTTTTGCTTGTTAAAACGGCTTCCCGGTGCGACGTATACCTCGCATCCGATAATGGGCTTTAATCCGCGTTTTTTTGCTTCTTTATAAAAAGTTATGGCACCGTACATAACACCGTGGTCGGTTATGGCAACGGCGGTTTGTCCTAACTCCTTTACGGCATCAAGAAGCTTGCCGATACGGCAAGCGCCGTCCAGCAGGCTGTATTCTGTATGCACGTGAAGATGAACAAAATCCATAATCTTTACCTATATATTCGCAATTTCTATTATTTTTTTCAGTCTGTGGTTAAGCCCCGAACGGGTTATCTTATTTCCGCAGATACGGCAAAGCTCCGACAGCGGCTCTTCGGGGTTGTCGCGGCGCAGTATTGCCGCTTCGTAAAGCTCGGGCGGTAAGGATGCAAGTTTACCGCTTGTTTCAAGACGCTTTATAGCCTCGCATTGCTCCATAGATGCCTTTACCGTCTTGGCGATATTTCCGTTATCGCAGTTTTTTATGCGGTTTGTTTTGTTGCGCATATCCTTATAAATCTGAACGTTCATAAGTTCAAGCGAATGCATAGTAGCACCGATAACGGTTAGCAAATCTTCGATATCGCCGCCGTTTTTAAAATAAATTACTTTTCTGCCGGCGCGTGTAGAGGCTTTGGGAGATAAACCGCGTGCAGCAAGCACCTGCAAAAACGGTTCGCCCAAAGACTCGTCCTTTAGGGCGAATTCCGCGTGAAAACCGCTTTCGGGATTTGATATGCTTCCGCACGCCAAAAAAGCACCGCGGATAAAAGCTTCCGTGCAGCATTCCTTTTCGAACATTTTACGGTTAAGACCTAAAAGCGCATCGTTTCCGAAACGGTCAAACTTAATAAGAATACGCTTGATATCGGTTTCGCTTTCAACCGTCACAAGGTACGTAGGCTTTTTTACGCCGCCCTCCGAAACCGTAGCAACAGCAGAAAAACAACTGTACAACAGGTTCTTAAGGTGCTCTGCGGTGCTTTTGTCGGAGGTTAAAAATGAAATATCCGAAACAGAAAAAGACCTGCCGAAAAGCAGCATACCGTAGCATTCGGCATACCTGCAACATCCGACAGATCTTATTTGACATAATTCATTTTTTACTTGCCTACAAAACGACATTCAAATCACCTATTTTAAAATATCACGGTGGTAGACGCCAACGTTGTATCCCTCGCTTTTTAAGCGCTCGGCAATAAGCTCGGCGAAGACCACAGAACGGTGTTTTCCGCCCGTACAGCCTACTGCAATAACAAGCTGACTCTTTCCCTCGCTGCAGTATAGCGGTACCGAGTAGTCGATAAAGGAAAGCAACCTGTTTTTAAATTCGTTTGCGGTATCGTTATTTAAAACAAAATCTTTAATTTCACTGCAAATTCCGGTAAGCGGGCGCAGTTCATCAACGTAAAAAGGATTGGGCAGACAGCGAACGTCAAAAAGAAGGTCGGCTTCGTGTGCCTGACCGTGTTTAAAGCCGAACGACATAACGCGGATCGACATACCGCCCTTACTGGAGCCTAAAAACTGCTCGGTCAGTTGCTGACGCATCTGCTTTACCGATGTTTCGGAGGTCAAAAACACATAATCAGCACGCAGACGAACGGGTGCCAGCAGTTCTCTTTCCTGCTCTACCGCCTGCGAAATGCTAACGTCATCAACACACAAAGGATGCTTGCGACGAGTTTCCTTGTATCGGCGACAGAGAGTATCGTCGTCACAGTCGAGAAACAGAATTTTATAGCCTATACCGTTTTCTTTCAGTCGGTCCAGTACCGACGGCAACTCACTAAAATGCGTGCCTACACGGGCATCGGTGACAACGGCTGCTCTGCTTATTTCCTCGCCCGCCGCCATCATTTCGGCAAACGGAACGATAAGTGAAGGCGGAATATTATCAACACAGTAATAGCCTATATCCTCAAGCACTTTTGCCGCTTGCGACTTTCCTGCGCCCGACATTCCGGTTACTATAAGCAGTTCCAACCCCGTTACCTCCCTATTTTTATTATTTCAGGTTCGAGCATAACACCGCATTGCTCGTTTACGGTTTTTTGTATATGAGCGATAAGCGCCAACACATCAGAACAGGTGGCACCGCCGACATTTATAATGAATCCGGCGTGTTTTTCGCTAACCTGCGCACCGCCGATGGTATAACCCTTTAGCGCACAGCCCTCAATAAGCGTACCGGCAAAATGACCTTCCGGCCTTTTAAACACGCTTCCCGCGCTGGGGTAATTGAGGGGTTGCTTGCTCAGTCTTCGGTTTAGGATATCCTCCATAAGGGCATCTATCTCATTAGCGTTGCCCTGTTTTAACCCGATTTCTGCAGACAGGATAACGTCCCTTTTGCCCGAAAAAACGCTGTGGCGATAGGAGAAATCAAGCTCATCCCCTGCTGCGGTTTTTATTTCACCGTCACCGGTCAAATATGTGACCGATAATACGACATCCTTCATCTCGCCGCCGTAGGCACCCGCGTTCATATAAACCGCACCGCCTACGCTACCGGGAATGCCATATGCAAATTCAAGCCCCGAAAGCGAGTTTTTAAGCGCAAATTTGCAGAGTGCCGCAAGCGAAACACCCGCACCGCAAACCACGCTGTTTTCGCAGACTTCTAGGGTGGAAAGGTTTTCGGTACTAATAACCGCACCGGCAATTCCGTCGTCCGACACAAGCAGGTTTGACCCCTTGCCGAGGACCATATAGGGTACGTCCAGTTCCTTACATAACGCCAAAACGGTTTTTAAATCTTCTACCGTATCGGGCGTGATAAGTATATCCGCCGCACCGCCTATTTTAAAGGATGTTCTAATCGACATAGGGCAGTTTTCCGAATATTCAATTTTGTTTTCAGATAGCCTCTGCACAAATGTCGTCAAATCCATCACCTAGTTGTATAAATTATAAAGACAAGCCGCACCGATTATACCGGCGTCGTTGCCAAGCTGTGCTTCGCGTATTTCGGTCTGGTCTTTTACGTTTTTAGAATAACGTTCAAACTCGATTACCTTGCGTATGGGAGCGATTAAGGTCTCGCCTTCGTGCGAAATGCCGCCGCCTACACACAAAACCTCAGGCTGGAAGGTGTTAACAACGTTTGCAACACCGCAGGCAACGTAAAGGATATACTGGTCAACAACGTGCTTTGCAGCGCGGTCACCCTGACGCATAGCCTCAAATGCGGTTCTGCCGCTTACCTTATCCTGGTCGTTATCTACCAAGTCCCACATAATGCTGCGGGTATCGCGGAGCATTTCAGCCTTGGTCTGGCGGATAAGTGCGGTTGCCGATGCGTAAGCCTCCCAACAGCCCTTTCTTCCGCAGGAGCACTGTTCGCCGTTGTAGGTAATAACGGTGTGACCAAGCTCACCTCCGGCGTGGTTAGAACCTGTAAACATCTTGCCGCCTATGATAATTCCGCATCCAACACCTGTTCCGAGTGTGATGGTTATGAAATCCTTTGTGCCTTTGCCTGCACCGGCCATAAACTCGCCGTATGCAGCAGCGTTAGCATCGTTCTCTATATAACACTTAATTCCGCCAAGACGTGACGAAACGAGTTCTACCATAGGCACGTTTGAAAAACGCAGGTTGTTTGCAGTTGCAATAATGCCGTTTTCCGGGTCGATACTGCCGGGTGAACCAATACCAACAGAATTTATGTCGTCGAGGGTAAGTCCCGCATCCTCAAGCGCCAGCTGACAAGCAGCAGCAATATCGTCTGCTATTTCCGAAGCAGGGCGGGGCGCGTTGGTCTTTTTCTTTCCGCGACCGATAATTTCAAATTTTTCGTTAACTACACCGACAGCAATATTTGTGCCGCCCAAATCAATTCCTAAGTTATACATACTTTTATCCTCCAACCATATTAAATATCCGAATATCCGGTCTTATCACTTGCGTCGTTGCTTTTTGCTTCAGCCATACCAAGACGCTCAAGCAGCGCTTGCGCCGCGTTATAGCCGAGCTTTTTCTGGCGATGGTTTCTTGCCGCAACCTCGATTATTACCGCAAGGTTTCGTCCGGGTTTGATGGGAACGGTGAGCGACGGTACCGAATTTCCCAGTATTTCGGTAGTTTCCTCTTCAAGGCCCATTCTATCGTAAACCTTGTTTGCGTCCCAAGGTTCAATATTTATTACAAGGTCAATCTTTTCGGTAGGCTTAACGGCACCGACACCGAAAATTCGACTTGCGTTTATAATTCCTATGCCGCGAAGCTCAATAAAATGACGAATGTTGTCGGGAGAGCTGCCTACAAGCGATTTTGAGGATACGCGACGTATTTCAACCGCATCGTCGGCTATGAGGCGGTGTCCGCGGTTTACAAGCTCGATAGCGGTCTCACTCTTACCAACACCGCTTTCGCCAAGTAGTAGTATTCCCTCACCGAACACCTCTACAAGAACGCCGTGACGTGTAATTCTTGGCGCCAGTTCTACGTTTAAAAACGAAATTATCGCAGCCAAAAAGCCGGACGTTGAATCACTTGTGCGCAGCATCGGCACGTCGTATTTTTTCGCAGCAGCTAAAAATTCTTCTTTTGCTTCAATGTTTCGGGTAATTATTACAGCTGCAGGCTTGGTTGCGAAAAAGGTATCTACGGTTTTTAAATAGTCTTTTTCAGGCAACTCGTAAATAAAGCTCATTTCGCTTCTGCCCATTACCTGAATTCGCTGGCTATCGTAATACTCGTAATAACCGCTGAGCTGAAGTCCAGGTCGGTTGATTTCGGTGTTGCTTATAAGTATCGTTTGGGCATCCACCGGCATATTTAATGTCTCAAGCGAAAACTCTTTCATTATTCGCGCTAAGGAGACAGTAAACTTCCTTTCCATTTTATTCCTCCCGATAAGCATAAAGATTGAATTTATATTATACAATATTCTTTATATAAAATAAAGAGTTTTTTACAAAAAAATTACATTTTGTTGCATTTTTATTTTAATACACATCTCTCTTGAAAAACATAGACAAATAGTATATAATTAGGTGTAATTATGTGCCATTTTCGGCAAGGAGATTTGAAAAAATATGAAACTTGGTATCGTAGGACTTCCGAATGTCGGAAAATCAACCCTTTTTAACGCTATAACAAACGCCGGCGCGGAATCGGCAAACTACCCCTTCTGCACTATTGACCCCAACGTAGGCGTGGTTTCCGTGCCTGACGACCGACTGAATACACTATGCAAAATGTACACCTCAGGCAACAAGGTGCCGCCTATCGTTCCTGCAGTAATTGAATTTGTTGATATTGCGGGACTCGTTAAGGGCGCATCAAAAGGTGAAGGTCTTGGAAACAAGTTCCTTGCCAACATACGTGAGGTTGACGCCATTGTTCACGTTGTGCGCTGCTTTGAAAACGATAACATTATCCACGTTGAGGGAAATATAAATCCCCTGCGCGATATTGAAACAATAAATACCGAACTTATTTTTGCCGATATGGAGATGGTTGAGCGCAGAATTGCCAAAACCACAAAAGAGCTTAAGGGTAATAAATCGCTTCAAGGTGAAGTAGATTTTCTTAACAAGCTATTCGCCCATCTTGACAGTGGCAAATGCGCCAGAAGCCTTGAAACCGATGACGACGAAAAAGCAATTTTATCGACCATTGACCTGCTTACCTCCAAGCCGATTATTTACGCCGCAAATATGAGCGAAGATGATTTCTCGGGCGGAATAGACGGAAACGAGCAGCTTAAAATAGTAGAAAAGCTTGCCGCAGAGGAAGGCAGCGAGGTATTACCGATTTGCGCCCAGATGGAGGCCGATATCGCCGAAATGGACGACGAGGAGAAGCTTATGTTCTTATCTGAGCTTGGCCTTACCCATTCGGGACTTGACCGCCTTATTCAAAAAAGCTATAGTCTGCTCGGCCTTATTTCGTTCCTCACAGCGGGCGAAAAAGAGGTTCGTGCCTGGACCATAAGAAACGGACTTAAGGCTCCGCAGGCAGCAGGAAAAATCCACACCGATTTTGAGCGCGGTTTTATTCGCGCACAGGTAGTTGCTTTTGACGATTTAGCAGCAGAAGGCTCGCTTGCAGCCGCAAAGGTAAAAGGCCTTGTTCGCACCGAAGGAAAAGAATACGTTATGAAAGACGGCGACGTTGTAGAGTTTTTATTCAACGTATAATTTTCCCCTAAACAGCCACTCTAATACGGGTGGTAAAAATGAAAGAAACAAGTGCAGATTTAGTTGTGTTCGGCGTTGGCGCAGTAGGCTACAGCGCGTTGGAAATACTGTGGCGAGGATACACGCATCCCTCAATGATGGTGGCCGGCGGAATTTGTTTTTTAAGCTTTAGCCGAATCGCCGAGAGGATGAAGCATTCCCGTACTCTTTACCGCTGTATAGCCGGAAGCGCAGCCGTAACTGCAGTGGAACTTTGTTTTGGAGTAGTTTTTAATATTTTACTCCGAAAATCGGTTTGGGACTACAGCCGCATTCCCTTAAATTTTATGGGACAAATCTGCCTTTTATACTCTGTGCTGTGGGGATTTTTGTGCATTCCCTGCATTCCGCTCGCCGCGAAGATTCGCGCCCTGCTTACAGCATAATTTTAGTTTTAAGGAGTTTTTATGGATTACCTTAAAAGAACCTGGGCTGAGATCGATATTGACGCCCTGCTACATAATTTTAGAGAAATAAAGAAACACACCAACGGCTCACTTGCCGCGGTTGTCAAAGCCGACGCATACGGTCACGGTGCGGCGGTTGTTGCGCCGATTTTACAGGATGCGGGCGCCGACATGTTTGCGGTTTCCAACATAGACGAGGCGCTTGAGCTTCGCAGAAACGGCATTGTAAGGCCTATACTCATTCTTGGCTACACGCCTGCAAGCTACGCAAAGGTGCTGGTGGAGAATGACATTTGGCAGACTGTATATTCGCTGGCGTATGCTAAGGAATTATCCGAGTGTGTGGAAAATGGCACTATCCAATGCCACGCAAAGCTGGATACCGGAATGTCAAGACTCGGGTTTGATTGCCGTGATGAAAAGCTTTACGGAATTGATGACGTTATTGTTTCTTCAAAGCTTGCGGGAATTAAAATTTCCGGCGCTTTCACACATTTTTCCGCCGCAGACGGCGACGGTGACTGTGACGGCAGCTTTACCGAATCGCAGTATAATCGTTTTGCTTCTGCGTGCAAGATACTTTTAGACGCCGGAATTGAGTTAGAGCACACACATTGCTGCAACTCTGCAGGACTTTTGCTGCACACCGACAAGCTTTTAAACCTTTCGCGCCCCGGAATAATTTTGTACGGACTGACTCCCAGCACCGACGTTTTGCCCTGTATCCCGCTTGTGCCGGTTATGAGCTTTAAATCAACCGTTTCGTTTGTTAAAAACATTCGCGAGGGCGACTGTGTAAGCTACGGCAGACGTTTTACAGCCCAAAGGGATATGAAGGTTGCAACCGTTGCGGCAGGCTATGCCGACGGATATCCCCGCATTTTATCTGGCAGGGCTTATGTACTGATAAACGGTAAAAAGGCTCCTATTCTGGGTAATGTATGTATGGACCAAATGGTGGTCGACGTAACCGGAATCGAGGGCGTAACGCAGGGTGACGAGGTAATACTTTTCGGCGGCGAGCTGCCGGTTGAAACCGTTGCAAAGCTTTGCGACACAATAAACTACGAGCTCGTATGCGGCGTTTCACGACGCGTTCCCCGTGTTTACCTTAAGGACAAAAAGGAAATTAAGGTAGTTGATTATATACTTGATAAATAAAAAAAGACAGATGCAAACGCATCTGTCTTTTTTATAGTCCGAGTATATATCCGCCGGCGATACCCAGCACCGCTGATGCACAAATAATAACTATCGGATGCACCTTTTTAAATGCCAAAACCGACATAGCTGCAAATATCAGCAGCGACGAATAAAACGGAATTTGTGAAAATACGGCAAGGCTTACACCCTGCTCAAAAAATACCGTGGCACCAATGGAAACTACCGCCGAGCCGATAAGGCCTACAACGGCCGGTTTAAGTCCCGACATACAGCCGGAGACTACCGTGCTGGTTTTAAATTTTTCATAAAACTGTGCTACGATTAAGATAATGATAAAGGACGGCAACACAACCCCGAGTGTTGAGCAAAATGCGCCAAAAAGTCCGCCTGTTTCCATTCCGATGTAGGTTGCCATATTGATGGCAAACGGACCGGGTGTAGACTCGCTGACCGCAATGAAATTAATTATTTCCTCCTCGGTTGACCAGCCGTGAGCTAAAACCTGCTCCTGCATAAGCGGAAGCATAGCATACCCGCCGCCAAAGGTAAATGCACCGATTTTAAAGAAGGTCCACAAAAGTTCAAGATATATCATTTCTGTGCCCTCCTTGCAACATAAAGCGATGTCAAAAGTCCGTATACGGCACAGCCGATTATAACCAAAAGCACGTTAATATCGAGCACGGCAACGGCTATAAACGCCGCCGCTATAGCGATATATGAAACGGCGTTTTTCGGTATTTTTTTATACATCGTCCAAAGCGCCTTTACAATAAGTGAAAGCACTCCCGCACGGATTCCCCAAAAGGCGTATTTCACTACCTTTATATCCTGAAACTCGCGCAGCAGGCAGGCTATAATACTTATGATAACGAACGAGGGCAGCACAACGCCGAGTGTGGCGCAAAAAGCGCCCAAAACACCGCAGGTTTTATAACCCACAAAGGTTGCTGTGTTAATAGCTATGGGGCCTGGTGTAGATTCGGCTATTGCGACTATTTCCAAAATATCGTCGTCGCTTATCCAGCCTTTTTTCTCAACCGTTTCGTGCTGAATAAGCGGTATCATCGCGTATCCGCCGCCAAACGTGAAGGCACCTATTCTGAAAAAGGTCAGAAAAAGCGAAAGCAACGTATTTATTCTGCTTTGTTTTTTATTATCTTTCATCAAAATTTACATACCTTTCGGTTTCTTTTACGTTTATATACGCGGGGCGAATAATTTTGCCTGCATTTTGTATTTCTTCGATTCGGTGAGCACTCCAGCCAGCTATACGCGCGGTGGCGAAAAGCGGAGTAAACAGCTCGCTCGGGAGTTCGAGCATACGGTAAATAAGGCCCGAATAGAAGTCGACGTTTGCGCTTACGCCCTTATACATCTTGCGCTTTTCAGCGATTATTTCGGGGGCAAGACGGGCTACGGTTTCGTATAGGGCATAGTCTTCTTCCCTGCCCTTTTCCAGAGCCAAGTCCTTTGCGCACTGACGTAAAATATCCGAACGGGGGTCAGAAAGCGAATAAACCGCGTGTCCCATTCCGTATATCAGTCCTGCACCGTCAAAAGCCTGCTTATCCAGCAGTTTTACAAGATAATCCTTAATTTCGCCCTCGTCCCTCACGTTTATGCTTTGCTGCATATCGTCAAACATATGGACAACCTTTATATTTGCGCCGCCGTGACGAGGTCCCTTAAGCGAACCCAGCGCCGCAGAAACAGCGCTATAGGTATCGGTGCCGGATGATGTTACAACGTGTGTGGTAAAGGTTGAATTGTTACCACCGCCGTGCTCTGCGTGCAGAATAAGGGCGAGATCGAGTATCTTCGCCTCAAGGTCTGTGTATTCTCCGCTTTCGCGCAGAAGGCTTAACACCGTTTCGGCGGTTGAAAGCCCCGGTGTGGGATGATGTATAAACAAACTTTTGCCCATATGATAGTGCTGGAACGAATGATAGCTGTAAACCGCAAGCAGCGGAAACATAGAGATAAGCTGTAGGCATTGGCGCAGCACGTTGGGTACAGAAATATCGTCGGGGTTATCATCATAGGCGTAAAGCGCAAGCACGCTGCGGGACAGAATATTCATCATATCCTTACCCGGTGCTTTAAGTATCATATCGCGCACAAATGAAGTAGGCAGGCTGCGGTAGTCGGAAAGCGTGTCGCAAAACTCTTTAAGCTCCTCCCTGTTGGGCAGATGGGAAAAGAGCAGAAGATACACCGCCTCCTCAAATCCGAGACGATTATCGGTTTTAAGACCGGAGACCAGGTCGCTCACGTTTACACCGCGATAATAAAGCTCTCCCTTACAGGGGGTGACGGTGCCGTCGGGCGCTACTTCCTTTGCTTTAATATTGGAGACCTCGGTGAGTCCTGTAACTACGCCGTTACCGCTAAGGTCGCGCAGTCCCCTGTTTACCTTATGAACAGCATACATTTCGGGTTTTATACCGTTGCTGCCGCAGGATATGTCCGCCATTTTCTGAATATAGGGGGTTATTTCGGAGTAAGATTTTTTCATTTGTTTTTCCTTTCGTTATAATGGTGGATATATAATAATATATTTTACCATTTTTGGAAGGATAAATCAACAAAAAACTCTCTCCATATACGGAGAGAGTTTTGTTTAAAAGAATTTAGATACGTAGCCCTGAACCCATAAGAAAATGACAACAACGGGCAAAATATATTTTACGTATATTCGCAGCCACGATGGGAACTTTGCTCCCTTACCGGTGTTTGCCTCAGAAAGGAAGTTTGCCCAGCCCCAGCCTTTTTTGTTAAAGCAGCAGAAAAGCACGTATACTATCGAGCCGATAGGAAGAATATTGTTGCTGATAATAAAGTCCTCAAGGTCGAGTATTGTACTGCCGTCTCCAAGCGGCTGAATAAACGAAAGAACGTTGTAACCCAGCACGCAAGGAATTGATAGCACCAAAAGCACCGACATATTTATAAGACAGGACTTTTTGCGCGACCAACCAAAAGTATCTATGCCGAAGGACACGATATTTTCATACACCGTAATAACGGTTGACATAGCGGCAAAAATCATAAACAAGAAGAAGAAAGAGCCCCATATTCTGCCACCGGTCATAGAGTTAAACACGTTCGGAAGTGTCTGGAATATGAGTCCCGGTCCCTGTCCGGGGCTGATGTTATATGCAAAGCAGGACGGAATTATAATAAGGCCTGCCATAAATGCAACAAACGTATCCAGCAGAGAAATGCACAAAGACTCTCCGAAAAGTGCGCGGTCCTTCTTTATATAGCTGCCGAAAATTGCCATACTTCCCATACCTATTGAAAGGGTGAAGAAAGCCTGACCGAGTGCGGCAAACACAACCTCACCCACACCACGTTCTACCATTCGTTTAAAATCGGGCAGCAGATAATATTTTAAGCCCTCTCCCGCGCCCGGCAGCGTAACCGAGCGAATTGCCAACAAAGAAATGATAACCAAAAGCGCAAGCATCATTACCTTTGTTATTTTTTCAACGCCTTTATTAAGTCCCAACGAGCAAACGGCAAAACCGAGCACCGTAGCGACTATCATAAAAATACCGGACGTTTTCCAGTCGGCGGTTAGTAATCCAAACTGAGAAGATACCGCTTCGGTATCGAGTCCCGTAAAATCTCCGCGAAGCATTTTAAAGAAATAGGCAAACAGCCAACCGGTGATAGTGGTGTAAAACATCATTATAAGGTAATTACCCGCTATACCGAGCCACCCGAAAAGATGCCACTTTGTTCCCTTGGGTTCAAGCTCTTTAAACGAGCTGACTATGCTCTTTCCGCTTGCTCTGCCTACGGCAAATTCCATAGTCATAATGGGCAGGCCGAAAATAACAAGAAAAATCAGATAAACCAAAATAAATGCCGCCCCGCCGTACTGACCGACGATATACGGGAAACGCCAAACGTTTCCAAGACCTATTGCACAGCCCGCAGAAATAAGAATAAATCCAAGTCGCGAGCCGAATTTTTCACGTGCCATATAAACCCTTCTTTTCGTTTATTGTACCCCGAAATTTTAACAGAATGCGCTATTTTTGTCAATCATAAAACAAAAGGACTACCGAAGTAGTCCTCTTTTTGGGTAGTCTAAAATTAATAACACGAATAGCGTGTATTTGCGACAAAGTCGCAACATCGTTTTTGACGAAGTCAAAACATCGTTGATGCGAAGCATCACATCGTTTTTGACGAAGTCAAAACATCGTTTTGTGTCCGCTAAAGCGGAATGATGTTGACCTAAAGGTCAAATGATGTTGCGAGTAAACTCGCAAACGATGTTGTGTCCTGCGGACACAAACACAAAAAACAAAGGACTACCGAAGTAGTCCTTTGTTTTTTGGTGCCGATGACCGGACTTGAACCGGTACGTTGTCGCCAACGAGGGATTTTAAGTCCCTTGTGTCTGCCTATTCCACCACATCGGCAGGAACAATAACAATAATATATTATTTGTACCGTGATGTCAAGCAAAAATTATACTAATAATCCTCTAAAAAACTGTGTACCTCTTCCCCGTCGCGTTCGCGGTATCCGAGCATTGCTCCTCTGTTTACGTTGTGCATACTGCGGAACAAATTATCGTCTGCTTCGGGGTGGCTTTCCCTAATAGTTTCTATAAGCCTTTTTACCTCTTTGCGTTTTGAAAGGTCTTCTACCTCCTCGCTTTTTTCGGTAAATCGGCAGGCGCAACGAAGGAAGCGAAGCTCGTTAAAACGGCTCCACGCTATAATATCGCGCTCCTTTACCTTATAAAGCGGGCGTATAAGCTCCATCCCCTCGAAATTCTGACTGCGAAGTTTGGGCATCATTGTCTTTATTTCGCTGGCATAGAGCATATTCATAAGCATTGTTTCAACCGCATCGTCCAAATGGTGTCCGAGCGCAATTTTGTTACAGCCGAGTTCGCGCGCCTTGCTATACAAAAAGCCGCGACGCATACGGGCGCAAAGGTAACAGGGCGTTCCGCCCGCGCGGGTAACCGTTTCGAAAATGTCACTGTCGAACACCTTGACCGGTATATTCATAAGCCGGGCGTTATGCAGTAGCAGTTCGCGATTTTCCTTATTATAACCCGGGTCCATAACAAGAAACTCGAGCGTAAAGGGCACCTCGCTGTGTCGGCACAACTGCTGCATACATTTAGCAAGCAACATTGAATCCTTGCCGCCCGAAATACATACGGCAATTTTGTCGCCCGCAGATATCAGTTCGTATTCCTTGACTGCCCCGACAAAATTATTCCATATTTTTTTGCGATAGGTTTTTATAATGCTGCGTTCTATCTGTTGATATCTTTCAAGCATAAATTACATACTCTCGGGTGCGTCGATATTAAGTATCGTAAGCACGTTCTTTATAACCGTCTTTGCAGCAAGGCACAAAGACAGACGGGCCTGCATAAGGCTTTCGTCACCGCATTTGCAACGGCAGTTATTATAAAATTTATGGAACTGTGCCGCTACGGAGTAGGCATAGTGTGTAAGCTTTGCGGGGTCATAGGAAGAAGCCGAAATCTCAACGGTTTTTGTAAGCTCTGACAGTGTGCCTATAAGCTCACGCTCTTCCGGTGCGCAAAGAAGTGACAGCTCCTCACTACTGCAGTCACGCGGAACAATATTCTCCTCGCCGAGGTTACGCAGTATGCTGCAGATACGTGCGTGGGCATACTGAACGTAATAAACGGGGTTCTGGTTTGACTGCTCAACCGCGAGGTCAAGGTCAAAATCGAAATGGCTGTTGGGCTCACGCAGGTTAAAGAAGAAACGCGCTGCATCTATCGGAACCTCTTCAAGCAGGGTTACGAGTGTAATGGCCTTGCCCGAACGCTTTGAAGCCTTTATAACCTCGCCGCCGCGAACAAGACGAACCATCTGCATAAGCACAACGTCGAGTTTATCAGCATCTACGCCGAGTGCAGAAAGCGCTGCCTTAAGGCGCGGAACGTAGCCGTGATGGTCGGCACCCCAAATGTTGATAGCCTTATCAAAGCCACGTGTTACGAGCTTGTTATAGTGGTATGCGATATCGGGTGCTACATAGGTGGGAAGACCGTTAGAGCGAACAAGAACAAAGTCCTCGCTACCGAAATCGGCACCGCTGAACCAGAGTGCCCCCTCTTTTTCGTAGGTGTGGCCACTCTGTTTTAGCAGTTCTATTATGCGCATAGTCTCGCCCGACTGGTGCAGACTGCTTTCCTTAAACCAGGTATCGTACTCTATTCTGTATTTTTGCAGATCGTCGTGAAGCGCCTGTATGTTCTTCGGAAGCGCAAACGCGACCAACGCCGCACGACGCTCCTTTTCTTCCTTTTCCACAAAGCTGTCACCGTACTGCTCGGCAAACGCCTTTGCGTGGGCAACAATATCGGCTCCGTGATAGGAATCTTCGGGCATTTCAACGCCCTCTTTATAAAGCTGAAGATAGCGCAAATCAAGCGAAAGTCCAAACTTTTCTATCTGGTTGCCCGCATCGTTTATATAAAATTCACGCTCGGTCTTATATCCTGCAAAGTCCATTACTGCGGCAAGGCAGTCGCCCAGTGCGCCGCCGCGCGCGTTACCGATATGCATAGGGCCTGTGGGGTTTGCCGAAACAAACTCAACAAGCACACGCTTGCCACCGCCCATATCGCTTCTGCCGTAATCATCGCCCTTTTCGGCTATATCGCAAACAATATCACAGTAGTACTTATCCGAAAGGAAAAGGTTTATAAAGCCGGGGCCCGCTATTTCATAACGTTCTATATAGGTGCCCGAAAAATCGCAGTTATCCATCAAGGTTTCGGCAATTTTGCGGGGCGCGTTACGGAAGACGCGTGACCAGGCCATAGCACAGTTAAGAGCATAATCACCGTGCGCAGAGTCGGACGGCTTGTCTATAGAAAACGGGGTGAGTTCCGCCTCGGGCAGTTCCCCCTTTTCCATTGCTTTTTTTGCGGCCGACATTATCAAATCTTTAATTTGCTGTTCTGCCTTTTTTACTACTACTGACATTTTTATACCTCTTTTATTTTTAACTCTATCTTGTTTCTGCTTATTTCGCCCTGCGCGGTAGAAAGCGAATATTCGCAACTGAACGTACCGTTTTGAATGTTATTATTAACCGACAAGCCCTTTACAAAAAGCGTAAACACGCCGTATGGGGTAGCATAGTCGGTTTTGTGGGTAGCGCCCGCCTCTATCTTCATACGGCTTCCCGCGCCTCCTGTTCGCGTTATTAAAACCGAATCAGTTGCCGCTTTTATTACGGTGTTTATTTTAACACCATCCGAAAGCTCGCTATACGTCAGATAATGGGCACCGTTTTTTATATCATACCTTCCGTCATAGGTAAAAACTTCGCTTTCGCTTTCACCTTCGGCAAAACGGATAGTACTAAGCGTTATTTTAACATTTTTCATAGCTTTTCAATATCCACTACCTCTGCCGTTATATCGCAGGTTCCCAAAAGCATTCTGGCGTTTTGAGAAAAGAATTCCGAACGGTCGCTTACAAAATATTTATCGGTTCCTACCGTATCGGAAAGCATTTCATTTTCGCTTAAGAACCGATGAACGTAACCGGCTGTAGCCTCGCCCATATTTATAAGCGTAACACCGTCCCCGCAATAGTCGGCTATTGCTTCGCTAAGCACGGGATAGTGGGTGCAACCCAGTATAAGTGTATCAACCCCAAACGACATTATGGGTTCTAAATAGCGTTTTACCGCCTCACGCACGATTAACTCGTCCCTGCCTACTATTCCCTCTTCAACAAGCGGAACAAACAAAGGACATCCGTTTTCTATTACCTCGGCGTCGGGCATTTTATTTAAAATATAACGCTTGTGGGCGCCGCTATTGATGGTAGCCGCAGTACCTATAACACCGATTTTTCCGTTTTTGGTGGCATTTACTGCTGCATCGGCAGCGTGAGAAACAACCTCAACAAACGGAACGGGTAGCGTTTCTGCCGTATCCTTGGCAACCGATGAAACAGTACCGCAGGCGGCAACTATAAGCTTTACGTTATGGGAAAGCAGAAATTTTTCATCTTCCATCGCATATTTGCGAATAGTATCACGGCTTTTGTTACCGTACGGCACGCGTCCGGTATCTCCGAAATAAACGATGCTCTCACCGGGGAGCTTACGTTTAAGCTCACGCACGACGGTCAGACCGCCGAGTCCCGAATCGAAAACACCTATAGGTCGTTTATCAGCCATAAATTCGCCTCCCAAATTAGTTTATTCAAATTATATTACCATATTTTCCTTTAAACTGCAACAAAAAAGAGATATGAAATTCATATCCCTTTTTATTATTTATTTTTCTATAAGTCTTTTTATGACCTCGCCCGCTATGAGCAGTCCCGCCACAGACGGAACAAACGATATGCTTGCAGGTGTGCGGGGTTCGTTCTCGTTTTTTTGCGGCTGTTCGGGCGACCAAAGTACGCACACATCTTCTATCCCGCGTTTTTTAAGCTCGTAACGCATAACCCGAGCAAGTGGACACACCGAGGTCTTTTTGATATCGGTTATTTTAAACTGCGTTGCGTCAAGCTTGTTGCCCGTACCCATTGAGGATATAAGCTGAACCCCTGCCGCCTTTGCCCGCTCGATTATAAGCAGTTTTGAAGAAACGGTATCTATCGCGTCTATGACAAAATCATACCGTGAAAAATCGATTATATCGGCGTTTTCTGCAGAATAAAAAACACTGTAAACCTCGGTTTTAATATCGGGATTTATATCAGCCACGCGCTCGGCTGCCACAGCGGCTTTTTCGCGTCCGAGCGTGCTGTGAAGCGCAATAATCTGACGGTTTATGTTGCTTTCGCACACACGGTCTCCGTCTATCAGCGCAAGAGTACCTACACCGGCACGTGCAAGCGCCTCCACCGTGTAAGAACCTACACCGCCCACACCAAACACCGCAACGCGGCTCGACTGCAG
>JAZUOJ010000050.1:0-29172 GCA_045604625.1 Acutalibacteraceae bacterium
TAACGACCAGGTTGACAACACCAGCGCAAGTCTTATAATTGCACAGATGCTCTTTTTAGAGGGACAGGATCCCGATAAGGATATCAGCTTTTACATCAACAGCCCCGGCGGCTCTGTTTCGGCGGGTATGGCGATTTACGATACTATGCAGTATATTAAGTGCGACGTCAGCACCATCTGTGTAGGTATGGCTGCCAGTATGGGTGCGTTCCTGCTTTCCGCAGGTGCAAAGGGCAAGCGTTTCGCCCTTCCCAACAGTGAAATAATGATTCACCAGCCCCTGGGTTCTGCCGAGGGTCAGGCAACCGATATTCTCATTCACGCTAAGCATATTGAGCGCATTCGTGAGAATATAAACACTATCCTTGCCGATGTTACCGGACGCCCGATTGAGGAAATCCGCCGCGACACCGAAAGGGATAACTTTATGACAGCCAGCGAGGCTGCCGAGTACGGCCTTATTGATAAGGTAATTACAAAACGCTAAAGCTGAGAGGAAACTCAATGTCTAATAACACAAATGATAAAGAGATAAGATGCTCGTTCTGCGGCAAAACGCAGGAAGAGGTTTCACGCTTGGTCGAGGGACCGGGTGTCTATATTTGTGACCACTGTGTTGAGTTCTGCAACGCCCTTATTTTTGACGAGCCTATGCGCGAACGACGTCCCGCAGATAATAAAAAGGACGAATTTGTACTGCTTAAGCCCCGTGAAATTAAGGCTATGCTGGACGAGTATGTTATAGGCCAGGAGGACGCAAAAATCACCCTGTCTGTTGCGGTTTATAATCATTATAAGCGTATTTTAAGCCAGAAACAGGACGGCGTGGAGCTTACAAAGAGTAACGTTCTTATGCTGGGACCTACCGGTGTGGGAAAGACCCTGCTTGCCCAAACGCTTGCTAAGATACTAGACGTGCCGATAGCCATTACCGACGCCACCACACTGACCGAAGCCGGTTACGTTGGTGAGGACGTTGAAAATATCCTGCTTCGCCTTATTCAGGCAGCAGACTTTGATATTGAGCGCGCCGAAAAGGGAATTATCTACGTTGACGAAATAGATAAAATTGCCCGCAAATCGGAAAACGCCTCTATCACCCGTGATGTAAGCGGTGAGGGTGTACAGCAGGCTCTGCTCAAGATTTTAGAGGGTACGGTTTCGAACGTTCCTCCGCAGGGCGGCAGAAAACACCCGCAGCAGGAGTTTATTCAGATAGACACCACCAATATTTTGTTTATCTGTGCTGGTGCGTTTGACGGAATCGACAAGGTCATAGAAAAACGCATAGGCGGCAGCAGTCTCGGTTTCGGTGCAGATGTTAAATCTGAAACCGATATAAAGAGTGAGGTTGAGGCTGTAGTCCCCACACACAAGGATCTTGTAAAGTTTGGTATGATACCCGAACTTGTGGGAAGACTTCCGGTTATAACCGCGCTGCAGAAAATGGACCGCGATTCGCTTATAAAAATAATGACCGAACCCAAGAATTCGGTTATAAAGCAGTATAAGGCATTGTTTGAAATGGACGGTGTCGAGCTTGAGTTTGAAAACGAGGCACTCGAGAGAATTGCCGACGTAACAATCGAGCGAAAAACCGGCGCAAGAGGTTTGCGTTCGGTAATTGAGGGCGTACTGCAAAAAATTATGTACGAGATTCCTTCTGACGACACGGTAGAAAAGGTGCTTATCACCGCCGCTACCGTAGACGGTGAGCAACCTGTATACGTTAAGAAAACTGCAAAAGCAGTAAACAAATAATAAAAAACCACCCTGAAACAGGGTGGTTTTAATTATTTATGCTTTCTAAACAGGAAAAACAGGGTAACACCAAGTAGTATTATTACCACCGCTTCTATTACCCACAAGAATGTAAGATTATTATCGTTTTTGTCCTCGTCTTCGGGATATATTGGTAATGGCACCGCAGTTCCGTCGTGTATAAAGGGATCACTTTCGTCAAGGACTGATTCTGTGCTAGTCAAATTGGTTGATGACGTTTCGGTTTTTATCGGTTTTGAAGAGCTTATAGAAACATCAGAAGAACTTAAAAATGTTTTAGAAGAACTTGATACTATTTCGGGTGACGCATCGGTGCTTTCGCTTGATGATGCTATTTTGTCGGCAATATTTATTAGCGTACAACCAAAAAATGTTTCTTGACCAATTTTGGGTGTTTCGCCTGCGAAGTTTACTTCGCTTAACGTGGCTACACCGTAAAACATATAATTGGGAAGTTTTTCTACTTCAGCACCCACGTTAACGGTTGTCAATGCCGTGCAGTCCTTAAATACTGGTTTTTCAGCAGAGCCGGTTGCTAAACAGCTTTTTGCATTAAAATTAACCGTGGTTAGTTTGGTGCACCCTTCGAATGCGCCGTAGCTTATAATCTTTATATTTTTATCAAACGTTACTGAGGTTATCTCAGTGCAGTTTTTAAACACATCGGGGGCAATGCTTCTAACATCATATCCACCATAGTATGATGGAATAACAACGTCACCACTTATGTCGGGTGAAACGCCTATAATTTCGGCATATCCATCAACCGCGCGAAATTCAAACTGGCCTTCCCAAACCGCACCTGCATTTAGGGAAAGGTGGATACAAAAAACCGAAAACAGTAAAATAGAAATTAGTATAGAAGAAAGAATTTTTTTCATAAAGAACTCCTTTATAATAAGAAAAGAACACAAACAGACAGACAGCTTTATGTTATTATTGCAAATTTTAATCCGTTTCAAAGAATAGTGGTGCCAAATATACTCCACCTTGTCCCCATCCACAGTGGGTTATATAGTGTTGGTCACCAATTTTTATAATTTCCGATGCGTGTGCGGGAATGTGTCCAACTAATGCATCTTCAGTGAAATGAAACGGGTCAAGGCTTGCATATACTGCAGTATCACAGTATGAAACGTTATAGCCTCCAAAGGGACCGATGAACAGAAAATAAGTGTCTCCGTTTTTTACTATAAAGGGTGATTCACAGGGGCCTGCAAACGTGCCGCTTATCGATGAGGTAAATACAACCTGCTTGTTATCCCAATGCAGCAAATCGTTAGAGGTAACACAAGCTACGCAATGGTTGCCGCCGGTAGGTGTAAGATTACAAGTGTAGTACATTGCAAAACGGTCACCAATCTGCATAACAAACGGGTCGCGTGCATCAAACCCGTCAACTACAAGAGGGTTGTTTTGGTGCCTTTCCCAATTAACTAAATCGGGGGAGGTTGCTAAGTGAATTCTGTATTTATCGTGGCCTTTAAGGCTGCCGGCACAATAGTACATATAATACAGATCGCCGTGTTTTATCACGTGCGGTGCCCAAAAATGTGTTTCGCCATCGCTTTCATTTGCGGAAAACGGAGGATTTAGTTTTGTAAGTGGAATTGACAGCAGGTCACGAGAAAAAGCGTGTGCGCACAATTTTTCGTCAAGAGGTTTTTGCGGTTCTTCGTGCGTAATGCCAAACAAATGCCAGCCGTCATCACCTTTAATTATCGTGTGGTCGTTTATGTACCAACTTTTTTCTTCGCCTATGCTGGGGTCGTATATTTTTTTAAAATCACCGGCATATACACGCATAAACTCATCACCTTATCCTAAAACACATAACAAAAAGCAGAGTAAATCGCTAAACTAACTCTGCTTTTTTTCGTACTATTTATTCTTCTGTTCGGCTTCGTACTTGTCCACAACCTTTTTAATGCGGTCGGCGGGGTCAAGCAGCTTGCTTATAGAATTGTCGCAGTTAAGCGTGTCAACAAGCAGGGCAATATACTTGGACATATTTACGTTGCAGTACCATTCGCGCTTTAAAAGATCGGGTGTTTGATAAATGAGGTTTGTAGTGAAAACCTTGGTTATATAGCCGTTTTTATAGTATTCATCAAACTTTTCAAGGCCGTCAACAAACAGACCAAATGTCGAGAACATAAATATTCTTCCGGCGCCCATTTCCTTTAACTTCTTGGCAATATCAAGCATGGATTCGCCCGAGGAAATCATATCGTCAACGATTATAAGGTCCTTGCCTTCAATATCGCTGCCGAGGAACTCGTGTGCTACGATGGGGTTTTTGCCGTTTACAATAACCGAGTAGTTGCGGCGCTTGTAGAACATACCAAGGTCAAGGCCTAAAACAGATGAGTAGTAGATACATCTGCCCATACCGCCCTCGTCGGGAGAAACCACCATAAGATGGTCGCGGTCAATTTTAAGGTCGGGTGTAGATTTTAGAAGTGCCTTTATCATTTGGTAGGCAGCCTGAACGTTATCAAAACCTTCAAGCGGAATGGCATTTTGAACGCGGGGGTCGTGTGCATCAAAGGTGATAATGTTGCTAACACCCATGCTTACAAGTTCTTGAAGCATTATAGCGCAGTCAAGCGACTCGCGTGAGGAACGGCGGTGCTGTCTGCCTTCATAAAGCATAGGCATAATTACCGTAATTCTTCTGGCCTTGCCGCCGAGCGCCGCAATAACGCGCTTTAAATCCTGATAATGATCGTCGGGTGACATAGGAACGGTCTGACCGTACATTTTGTAGGTTACGCCGTAATTAAAGCAGTCACAAAGAATGTAGGCGTCCAGTCCGCGTGCAGTGTGGTGTAAAACACCCTTACCTTCACCGGTTCCGAAACGGGGACAGTTTGCCTGAACCACAAACGTGTGCTCCTCGGGTGTTTCTCTCCACTGTGAAAGATAGTAGTCAATGCTTGCCGCAATATCCTCACAGCCGCGCATGCTGATGATAGCTAAATCACCGAACGGTGCGTGTGTAATTTCTATACTTGCCATTATTTTGCCCTCCAAAGCTTTTTCTAGTAGTATAATAACACATTTTAGCGATTAAGAAAAGAGGTAAAATGACTTTTTTCCTCAATTTATTATAAATATTTTAATTGATAATAGTATAAAGGTTTGTTATAATGGAATCAAATGAGTAAAAAGGTGATAAATATGGCAAAAGTAACGCTAATAACCCACACTCCCGAACCCGAACGTGCGGTAGCAAGCGCGGCAAAACTTTGCTACTCTCCTGCATCTATTGCTGACATACGCGAGGGGCTGACCGAGGAAAAGACGGCGGCATTTGTTGATATGCTTGCAACCATCGGTCACGAAAGCCCGATAGAGCACGTAACCTTTACCTTCGGTATCGAGGGTGTTTCCCGCGCGCTTTTAGCACAAATTACCCGTCACAGAATGGCATCCTTCTCGGTGCAGAGCCAGCGCTACGTGCGTGAGGCACATTTTGAATATGTCCTCCCGCCCGAGATAGCGGATGACGCCGAGGCTTCTGCGCTTTACAAAAAGGCGATGGCAGAAGACCAGGAATACTACGAAAAACTTACCACTATCTTAAAGGACAAGCATAAGGCAACTATGATGGCAGAGGGTATGGACGAAAAGGCTGCCGACCGTGCCGCCGAAAAAAAGGCTATCGAGGACGCACGTTTCGTACTGCCGAATGCCTGCGAAACAAAAATGGTGCTTACGATGAACGCCAGAAGTCTTTATAACTTCTTCCGTCATCGCTGCTGCAACCGTGCCCAGTGGGAAATTCGCGAGGTTGCCGACCAAATGCTGAAACTCGTGAGTGAGGTTGCGCCAAACCTATTCAAAAAAGCGGGTGCTCCCTGCGTTCACGGTGCCTGTCCGGAGGGTAAAATGACCTGCGGCAAGGCTAAAGAAATGCGCGAACATTTTGAAAAAATTAAAGGAATTAAAGGCTAAAATGGGTAAGCTTATTGTTATTGAAGGACTGGACGGCAGCGGCAAGTCCACCCAACTGGAATTACTTCATAAAAATCTCATTGCGGCAGGTGTTGACGCAAAAACCGTTTCCTTTCCGGATTATAACGAGCCGTCAAGCGCGCTTGTAAAAATGTATCTCGGCGGGGAGTTCGGCGTAAAGCCGGGTGACGTTAACGCCTACGCGGCATCGCTTTTCTACGCTGTTGACCGCTTTGCTTCATATAAAAAGCATTGGGCGGAATATTACACAGGCGGTGGCACAGTAATAGCGGGCAGATACGTTACCTCAAACGCCGTGCATCAGACCGCAAAACTTCCGCCTCAGCAGTGGGAAGAATATTTAGATTGGCTTTACACCCTTGAATACGAAAGGGTTGGTATACCCAAACCCGACCTTGTCATATTCCTTGATATGCCGTGCGAGATTTCGCAAAAGCTGCTTGAAAAACGCTACGGTGGGGATATGGAGAAAAAGGATATCCACGAAAGGGATAAAATATATCAGCAGAACTGCAGAAAAGCCGCTTTTTACAACGTAGAGCACGCCGGCTGGCACAGGATTGACTGCTCAGCAAACGGTGAAGCCCGCCCGCTTGACGATATTGCGCGCGACGTTCTGGACGCTGCAATGGCTGTTATTAACTAAAAAGGATTGATATTTTTTGGTATATGTTTTTTTGGCAAACGGCTTTGAAGAGACCGAAGCACTTGTTACGGTAGATATTCTCCGCCGCGCCGGTTACAACGTTAAAACTGTTGGTGTCGGTGGCGAACGTATTGAGGGTGCTCACGGTATAACCGTAGTAGCTGATACTGTTGATACTAAGCTTGCTGACGGGGACGAGTTCAGTGCTGTTGTGCTTCCGGGTGGTATGCCCGGCACTATAAACCTTAAAGAAAACGAAACCGTAAAACGTTTTATAGAGTTCGCTATGAAGGACGGAAAGGTGATAGGCGCAATATGTGCCGCACCCTCTATACTCGGCGAGTGGGGAATGTTAAACGGAAAGGTTGCTACCTGCTACCCCGGATTTGAGGATAAGCTTGTGGGCGCTGTGGTAAGCGATGAACGCTGCTGCATACACGATAATATCGTAACTTCGCGTGGCGCAGGCACAGTGTTCGAGTTCAGCTTTGCCCTTGCCGACCTTATTTCATGGTATAAGGGCAACACGCCGTACGGTGATTTTTCAGTATCCGAAGCGGTCGAGGAGTCAATACAATGCGTCCGATAGATATTCGTCAGTACAAGCAGACAATACGCGAGGAAAGCCGTGCGCGTCGCCGCGACACCGACCCTGCGGTTCGTGCCGAAAACGACCGTCGCATAGCCGAAAACGTGCGCAGATTGCATCAGTATGCACCGTCGGGCACCATACTCGTGTATGTATCCACCCCCATTGAGGTAGATACAAAAACAATAATAGAAAACGCGTGGGCAGATGGCAAAAAGGTTGCTGTTCCGCGTTGCATACCCGAAACCCGACTTATGGAGTTTCATTATATAACCTCGTTCGACGACCTTGCGCCGGGCACTTTT
Organism: Acutalibacteraceae bacterium; assembly: GCA_045604625.1. GTDB lineage: Bacteria > Bacillota > Clostridia > Oscillospirales > Acutalibacteraceae > SIG589. Next base: position 7,304 of record JAZUOJ010000050.1, read on the forward strand.
GGCGTGCTCGAGCCTGCAAAGGACCTACCCATAGTCGAAGATTTTACCGCCTGCCTTATGATTGTTCCTGCGATGCAGTTTGACTGGAATGGTTACCGTCTGGGCTACGGCAAGGGATATTATGACCGATATATGTCGCGTTTTACAGGCGTTTCGGCGGGTATTTGCTACTCGGACGAGCTTCGTAAGTATATGTATCACGGACGCTACGACAAACCTGTTGACATTATAGTTACCGACCGATATATACGAACCTGCCATTTTAAGGAGAAACAATATGGAAGATAATAAAAAGGATATAATAAAAGGCGAGTCCGATAGTTTTGTAATCGGCGAGGGCTTTGTTGTTGCCGAAAATGAAGAAGTGCCTTATAAAGCTGAAAAGACTAAAAAGAACCGCCACTCCAAGGGACACGGCAAGGCGGTAGCCTCGGCTGTTGTCCGAATTTTTGTTATAATTTTTGTATCTTTTTTGCTTGCCGTAACGGTAATTCTCTTTACCGCCGACTACCTTGGAATCGGCATTGATCGAGGACACGAGGTAGTAGTAGAGGTGCCAAAGGGCGCCTCAACCATCCAGATTGCAGAGCTTTTAAAGGAAGAAAACGCGATAAGCAGTCCCTTCCTTTTCAGAGTTTATTCCAAACTAAAGGGATACGATGGCAAGTACCAGTACGGTGTATACACCTTTAATAACGAATCCGGCTATGAATACGTGGCAGAACTGCTACTTACCGAGGGCGCAAAACCCGACCACGTTATGGTTACTATACCCGAACGCTCATCTATAGATGATATAGCCACACTCCTTTCCGAAAACGGTGTTTGTGAAAAGGTGGATTTTTATACCGCGCTTGATAAAAAGGTGTACGAGCAAAGCTTTGTATCTAGCATCCCCGAAAGCGAGGTTTATTACAGATTCGAGGGCTATCTTTTCCCCGAAACCTATGATTTTTACTGCTACGAATCGGAAGAGTGTGCGGTTTTAGCAATAGATAAAATGCTATCACAAATGGAAAAGGTCTTAAAGGAAGAAAATGCCTATGCCCGTGCGGAAGAGCTTGGATATTCGTTGCACGACGTGCTTACTATGGCTTCAATAGTCGAGCTTGAGGCAAGCTCATATGCCGAACAGATGGCAAAGGTTGCACAGGTCTTCTATAACCGACTTGAAACTTGGGAAAATCCGCTTTTAGGTTCTTCGCCTACGGCAAAATACAAATACGGCAGCGGCAGATATAACACAAATACAAATCCGGGACTTCCTCCCGGACCGTACTGCTCGCCCAGCCGCGCTTCACTGAAAGCTGCGCTTTATCCCGACAAGACCTGCACTGCCACCTACTTTGTTACCGATGCTTCTATGAATTTTTACTTCACCTATTCACTGCAGGAGCATAATAATATAGTTGCAAAACTCAAAGCGGAGAAAAACTGGATTTATGAAACATATTAAAAAACCGGAACTTTTATGTCCGGCGGGCGACCTGACAAGGCTTTATGCCGCCGTTGACTTCGGTGCTGACGCGGTTTACCTGGCGGGCGAGGAATTCGGTATGCGCACAGCTGCCAAGAATTTTAGCCTTGGTGACCTTGAAACGGGTGTAAAATATGCCCACGAAAGGGGAGTAAAGGTTCACGTAACCTGCAACACTATTCCCCACAACGACGAAATAAGCCGAATGCCGGAATTTTTAGAGGGCGTTTCTGCGGCGGGAGTCGATGCTATAATAGCGTCTGATATAGGTACTATTGGTCTAGTGAAAAAATATGCACCCGGGGCAGAACTGCACGTTTCGGTGCAGTCGGGCATTGTAAACTATGTCACAGCGCGTGCATTCGCCGATATGGGCGCCGACCGCGTTGTGCTGGCAAGAGAGCTTTCTCTGGACGAAATAGCCGAGATTCGAGCAAAAACACCGGACAGGCTAAAGCTGGAGGCTTTTGCTCACGGCGCTATGTGCGTGTCGTTTTCGGCCCGTTGTCTGCTTTCAAGCTATATGACCGGACGCGATGCAAATCGCGGCGATTGTGCACAGCCCTGCCGTTGGAGCTATTCTCTGATGGAGGAAAAACGACCCGGCCAGTATTTTGATATCACCGAAACCGATAAGGGTACGTATATTTTAAACTCCAACGATTTGTGTATGGCAGAGCATCTTGATAAGATGGTTGCCGCCGGAATCGACAGCCTGAAAATCGAGGGCAGAGCAAAATCGCATTACTACGTTGCGGTTACTGCAAACGCGTATCGCGGCGCGCTCGACAGCTTGACTGCCGAAAACTGGACGTTGCCCGCCTGGGTAGGCGAGGAACTTAATAAAATAAGCCACCGCACCTATTCTACGGGATTCTACTTCGGACGCCCCGAAAACTCGCAGACCTATGGCTCTGCCGGATATATACGCGATTATTCGGTTGCAGGCGTGGTAAGCGGCTACGAGGACGGAATGGTGCTTTTGACGCTTAAAAACAAGTTTGAGCGTGGTCAGGTATTTGACTGCCTTGCACCTAAACAGCCGCCCTTTACAGTAGTTGCCGAAACTATGTATGACGAGGACGGGAACGAAATAAGCGTTGCACCCCATCCTATGATGACGGTAAAAATTCCGTTTGACAGAGAGATACCAAAAGGCTCCTTACTCAGAATGGAAGCATAAATTAAACCCCCAACGTTATGTTGGGGGTTTTGTTATTGGAGCACGCCTACTGCGCAGTCATCTTCCGTGTCGGTCAGTTTTACGTTTGCTATTTTGCCGCAAAGCGGTGTTTCCGCCTTAACCTTCACGCGGGTGTAGTTTGGTGTGTAGCCGTAGGTAAAACCGTTTTCTTCGGTTTCAAAAAGCACGGAAAAAGTTTTCCCAAGCTGGCTTTTTAAAAACTCACGTTCTTTTTCAAGACACGTTGCTATCATAATATGACTTCTTTCTGCTTTTACGGCGTTTTGCACCTGATTAGGCAATTTATCTGCCACCGTGCCCAAACGGCGTGAATAGGCGAAAATATGCGCTTTAGCAAATCCGATTTCGCCGGCAAAAGCCAACGATTCTTTAAACTCTTCCTCGGTTTCGCCCGCGAATCCGACCATAATGTCGGTCGTTATAGAACAGTCGGGGAATATAGCGCGGATTCTTTTAACAAGGTCGCGGTAAAAAGCGCTGTCGTAGTGTCGGTTCATTCTTTTTAGAGTTGAATCACAACCGGATTGCAGGGATAGGTGAAACTGAGGGCAGAACTGCGGCACGCCGGACAGCTTTTTTAGCATTTCGTCGCTTATGTGGTCGGGCTCAAGTGAACCCAGTCTTATGCGCTCGATTCCATCAATACCTGCAACAGCCTCAACTGCATCGCATAGATTCAGTCCATTGTCTTTGCCATAGGCCGAAAGATTTATTCCCACAAGCACAATTTCGCAAAATCCCTTTTTAGCGAGTGCCGATATTTCCTCTTTAATGCTTTCAATGCTTCTTGAACGCACCCTACCGCGCGCGGTTGGGATAATACAGTATGAGCAGTAGCGGTCACAGCCGTCCTCGATTTTAACAAAGGCACGGGTTCTTTCGGAAAAATCGGTTATAGGCGGCGTGGAAAAGCATTCACCCTTCTCGTGAAGCTTTATATCTACTATTCGTTTTCTGTCGTTTATATATTTTTCAAGCAGTCCGCATAGGCTGCCTTCGCCCGAGTTTGCAAATAAAATATCGGCTTCCGGCAAACTGCTTTCAATTTCCGGAAAGGCGGCAGGTACGCAACCGCACAAAACAATAATCGAATCGGGCAGCAGTTTTCTGAAACGGCGAACAGCCTGTCGTGTTTTTCGGTCGCTTTCGGCGGTTACGGTGCAGGAATTTATTATAACAATGTCAGAATCATATGCTGTGCCGCTGCAGTCATATCCTGCGGACAATAACTGTTCGCGCATAGATTCCGTTTCGTACTGATTTACCTTGCAACCGAGAGTGTAAAAGGTTACTTTCATATGTTCTCCTAAATTAACTTGACTTTATATCGGAAAAATAGTATTATTTACTAAAGATTTCCTATATTATAAACAGAGGGGGAATGTGAAAAAATGGTAGAACATAAAATAATGCTCACCAGCATTGACGATGTAAAAAACTTTGCTGCAATAGCAGGAACAAAAAAATATGATATTGATATCACGTCCGGTAGATATATTATAAATGCAAAATCTATTATGGGTATTTTCAGCCTTGACCTGACAAGACCTCTGAACGTAATCGCTCATAGCGAAAAGGAAGACGATTTTTCAAGTTTGATTTCTTCCTATATCTATGTTGAACCCACAAAAGATAACTAATTTTAACGGTGAAGTCCTGTGACTTCACCGTTTTTTTATTACGATATTTTACAGTCTTCAACATGTATAACCGTATCACAAATATCCAAAGCCGCAGTGCGGTGGGTTATAAGGATAACGGTCTTGTCTTTGGCATTTTTAAGGTTTTCAAGTAATTTAATTTCGGTCATAGTATCAAGTGCAGACGTACATTCGTCAAGCAGCAGAACAGGTGCATCGGTGAGCAGTGCGCGTGCAATGGCAATACGCTGCAGCTGACCCTCCGAAAGACCAAGTCCGCGTTCGCCTATAACGGTGTCAAAACCGTCGGGCAGGGAAGAGATAAAGTCGTAAATTACAGCCTGCTTTGCCGCGTTTTCAAGCTGCTCGTCGGTAACGTTACCCGAAAGGAAGGTAATATTGTCGCGTATCGTACCCGAAAGTACCATAGCGCCCTGAGGTACATAAGAGAACAAACAGCGCACAGAAGAGTCTACCGTTATGTCACCGTCGTCACATTCAAGACAAAGTGTGCCCTTTGTGGGGCTATACAGTCCTAAAAGCAGACGGAAAAGTGTACTTTTTCCGGTGCCAGACTCACCCATTACAGCGCAAATACTGCCGTGCTTTATCGAGAAATCTGAATCTTTAATAACCTCGCGCTCATCATACGCGAAGGAAAGATTTCTAGCCGTTATGGCGCGCATCTTGGCATATAGCTCGTTTCGGTTTGCCGGAGTGGGCGCCGGTTCGTCCTTGATGCTTTCAAGCTCAATAAGGCGTTCGGCTGAAGCTATCGACGCATAGTACTGTGGCATAAGTCCCGAAATGTTTTGCAAGGGGTTTCTAAGCAGGGAAACCAACTGCATAAAAGCAAAAAGTGTTCCGTACTGAAGTGTACCTGCGGCAATACCGAGTGCACCCCAAATAAGAACCCCGTAATATCCGAGCGAGAAGGTGCCGAAAAGCCCTGCGTGGGTGCCTACCGAAAGCAGGCTGCGCTTCATTTTTACAAGATAGTTGCTTCTCAGGTAATGGATCAATTTGCGTCGTATATGGTTATCGGCCATAAAGGTCTTAATAACAATAATATTTTGAACGCTTTCCTGTAAAAACGAGCGAACAATGCCGTTGGTGCGCTGCGATTCTTTGTGTAGGTGCTTGTATTTTTTGCTCATAAATCTGCCAAGTAGGGGGAAAATAAATCCAATAACTACAATTACAGCAGCGACTATCGGGTCCAGAACAATGGCAGTTCCGATGCCTGCAATCAGTTTGGTGACGATAGAAATTGTGGTGGGGATTATTGTGGAAACACCCGATACTACAACGTCAACGTCACTTGCAAAGCGGTTCACAATATCGCCCGAGTGCATACGGGTGATTTCGGAATAATCTTTGCATATAAGCTTGCAGAAAAGGCGGTCCTTAAGGTGCATATCCATCTTAGCCGAAAGGCGAGCCCTATAGTATCCGTTCACCAAATTAAGTACTATTTCCGCAATAACAATAGCGCAAAGCGCAATAATATTGCGGCGAAGTGTATCACCGGTTATACCGGCCTGCGCGTTGTTAATGATTTCGCGTGAAACCATAATTACGCCCACAGTTAAAAGTGAGAGCGTTGCGCCAAGCACCGATACAAACGCTACGCCCGGAAGATATCGCTTAAAGCAGCCGAATATCCAGCGTAGAGTACTTTTGTTTTTCATTTATTCCATCATTCCTGCATCATTGATTTTTGTTATGAACGCTGAAATATCCCTTAAAGCGGTTTCGCGGTCAACAACGTATTCCGCACATAGTGCATCAGCAAGATCCTGTTCGGTGCAATCATTTGCCTGTAGTTTTTGGAACAAAAAAGCACCGGTATCATTAAGGGTAACAACCGCATTAAAGTTTATTGCGGCGCTGCCAACAGGCACAACAATAGTCTTGCCGGCAACATTTTTAAGTAAAAAATTATCCTTAATTTTCAAATAAAACAACTCCTACAAAAATATACACAGTTATTATACATTATTTTTGTTTATCTTTCAAGTAAAAGCCTTTGATTTTTATAACAATATATGATACAATATAAAAAAACTTTGGAGAAAATGGAAAATGGATACTTTTAAGGAACAAATTATTAAAATTAAAGGAAATGTAAAAACCGTTATGTTGCAGGCTCTTATCTGGGTGGCTGCACTGTTTTTAACCACTCTGGTATTTATGTTTTTGGGCCAGCTTGGCATTTTAATCGGATTCTTATTTTTCTACGGTGCTTGGCATCTTTCACAGCGTTTCAGCATTGAGTACGAGTATATCCTTACCAATGGCGACCTTGACATTGACAAAATAATGGCACAGCGCACCAGAAAGCGCCTTTGCACAATAAAGTGTGCCGATATCGAATCTATGGGCAAGTATGCTCCCGGAATGCCGCTTGGCAAGGACGCGCTTATTTGCTGTAATGCGGATGACGAGGCATATTTCCTTCGCGCACGTGACAGTAAGGGAAATGCGGTTTGCATTGTAATTGCTCCTAACGATAAGATGAAGGCGGCAATAAAGACCTATGTTCCCAGAATAATTCAGCGCGATGCTTTTGCCGATTAGAAGTATATTCTGCGGCATAACACACATAAATATTATTAAGACGGCGAGGATGTGTTTTCCACCCTCGCCGTTTAATATTTATGGGGTGTTAATATGAAAAAAATATTTTTAGTATTATTGTGCGTTTTTATGCTTGCAGGGTGCGGCAAAAAAGAGGTTACTCCCACATTAGACGGAATTACCTTTGATGCGCTTGTTAATATGAACGGCTATAGCTGCATCTGCGAAATTGACTTAAGCGGTGGCGGGATATTTAAATCGAAAGTAACAGATCCGCTTGCAATTGCGGGCACCGAAGTCACCTACGATGGAAGTGACGTTACAATAACATATATGGGGCTTTCCTATTCACCCGAAATGCCGCTTCCTGGCGAAACGCTTAACGATATATTAGCGCTCGTGCTGCAGTCGGTTGCCACAGGCTCGGCAGATGCCCAGGAAAAGGACGGTAGTTTTATAATAGAGGGCGAAACCGCGGGTTACGATTATACCCTATACGTTACCGAAGCGGGACTGCCGCTTTCACTTAACTGTCCGCGCGCTAATTTTACGGCAGAGTTCAGCAACGTTAAAATAAAATAAGCGAAAAGAAACCCCTCACCTTATGGTGAGGGGTTAATGTTATTCGGTTAGTTGCTGAAGTATTCAATTGTTGAATAGCAAGCAACGGAACCACCGGCGAGCGTATCAGTAAGTTCATACTGAACGTTTGTAAAGCCCTTGTCTGCAGTAATGATATTAGCTGCAGAGGAGCGGTTACTGTCACCGGCCTCATAGAGATAGCGGTAAAGCGTAGTGTCAAGAGCCTTACCAAACTTGAGGTTAATCTTTCTGGTGTCGGTAGTCATATTTACAACGTAAATGGACCAGCCACCGTCCTCAAGCTGAATAGCGGTAACATAAAGACCGCTGGAATCATCTTCTGCTTCACCGGCGAAGGTTTTACCGTTCTGGTCGCCGGAGAATTTAGAGAACAGGGTAATGGTGTAGTAGAGTGACCAGGGCACTTCGTCGTTATAAAGTGCCGGCATAGCGCCCGAACGCTGAACACCATATTCGTACTCACCGCCTGAACCGTAGTAATCAGGCCACTGCATATCAGCAAACTGCCAAAGGCTTATGGCCGACATACCGGAGTTGAAAAGTGCAACATACTGAGTTGCAAGCTGAACAGGATACCACGGGTCGTCGATATCGGCTTCCTCGTTAGTGTGGTCGCCGTTTGAACCCATTTCATCCTCCCAGAATTCCTTCTCATAGCGGAGGTCAAAGAGGTCCATAACCTCCATATATCCTTCAAATACCTTTTTGGCGTCATCGTAAACGTCATCGGTAGAGGACTGACCCTTTGCGGTGTAGTGAGAGCCGTAGATATCAAATACCTGAGGCTCGTTCTCCATAAAGTAACGGGCAAGACCGGCGCGTCCCGAAGGAGCCGACTGGTTGGGTCCGATAAGGGTTATATAATCCTTAGAACCCTTTTCACGGAAGCCTTCCTTGCGAAGCTGTTCCTCGCAGTATGAGAAGGTAGCAGCCTGCCATTTAGCAAAAGCACCGGTAGCGGTACCACCGTCTTCGTGAGGCTCGTTTCCGAAGTAGTAACCGAAGAGGTTGGTAACACCGTGAGCCTTTATGGCCTTAGTGGCGGTAATGAGCCAGTCAGCGCAGCGTCTGTTCTGCTCTTCGTAGTCCATTCTTTCGTAATACTGACCGAAGTTGTAGTCGATTATTACGTTGCCGTCCTTGTCAAGCTCGCGGGGCATGAGGTAATCAACCTCAGAGAGGTATTCATTTCCGCCGTAGAAGAGGGAGGGGTAGGACCAGAACATCATAGGAATGACCTTCATGCCGTACTCGTCAGCCTTTTTGCAGAAGTTATAGAAGCCCTGCATAGTCTCGTTTTCAGTATCCCAGGGGTTGCTTTCGTCACCGGTCCACATCCAGTTTGACCAGAAGCAGGTACGAAGATATTTAATACCTGCGTTCTTAAGACGTGTAAATTCAACGTCGATCATTTCATCGGTGTAGTAACGGCCGTGCGGTTCGCCACGCTCCATAAACTGTGCCGGCATGTAAACAGTACCGGTTATACCGCGGCAGGATGTACAAACAGGATCCTTATCGTTATGAACGTTAAGAACATAACCATCACTGTCACCTTCTAAAACCTCGTCAATGTCGAAGTCATAAACTTCATCATATTCAAGGTCCAGGGTGATGTCGTCGTTTTTGTACGAATCTTCATCCTCAGGTTCGCTGCTTGTATCGTCATCATCGTCGGGTCTTACAACTACAACGACCTGTTGCGGTTTCTTCTTATCGCCGTCGCATTTTGCTAGGACTAAAACAACACTTAAAACTACTATAATGAGAGCGAGAACGGAAGCAATTATTGCAAGTAAACGCTTATTTTTTAAGATATTCATTATTTGCTTTCTCCTTTCTCTTCATTAGTCTCGGTTGGCAGCAGCCTTAGCGGCTGCTGCATCGAGTTCAAATTGTTCAAGTGTAATACCGGAAGCATCTAATGCATCCTCGTCGTTGGTCATACCTTCAACGTACCAATATTCGCTTCCAATGTAAGCGCAGAACTGTCCGTCCTCATCGGTAGCGGTCAGATATGCCCAACCGGTTTCGTCATCGATAATCTTAACGATACCGTTTCTTACGCCTTTACCTTCAATAACGGTGATTTCTCCATTAAGACGTTCACACGCAAGTCCGGAAACGGTTGTGGGAGTAATGGTTATGTCACCCCAAAGTGTCATTAAATCGGTGTCGCCTGCGGCAACGTACATATCGTATGTACCGTTTGCAACATCTTCGAGAACATAATCGCCGCTTGCATCAACATCGGCGGTGTAAACCGCTGTGTCGCTTACAAATACAACCTGTGAATCATCCGGCAGACCGGCAATATTTCCGGGGATGTCGTGAACGGTTCCGGCTGTTCCCATATCAACGAAGTTATCCTTGTTGTTTACGTCGAACTCGTTCTTAGAGTAGTCGGTCTGGCAGGAGTCGTAAGAATGGTTTTCATTGAACATTGCAAGGTAATCAAGGTTAAATGTGCCTTCCTCACAAACGATTACAAGGAATACGGTTGCGTTTCTGAAATCGGTGAAGGTGAAGCCTGAACGCTTCCACTTGCCATCCGTGTTAACAGCAAGTTTAACGGGGTTGCCGTTCTTATCGGAGATGAGCTCGGTTCCGGCTGCATTGTATGAAAGTGCAATATAGCCCTTGGCGTTCGAGTCACCCTTAATAGATGCGGCAAGTGTATATTCACTTGCAAATTCAATGTTGTAGTCGGTTCTGGTATCTATCTCAAGTACGAGCTTGTCGCCCTTGTTGAAGGTACCAACCTTCTCGCCGTAGAACGCATCGCTGTCAGCCTTCGAGAATGCACCAAGCTGTCCTTCAGCACTTTCGAAGCTGTAGTTTTCGATGTAGTTCTGCGAAATGTCCTGAGTATAGAGTAACTCAGTGTTTGCGTTAGTAACGCTGTTTGCGGTTTCAAATATTTCGATATCGTCGAAGTAAATGTCACCCTTTGTCTTGCCCTTAAGGCTATTGAATACGAAGTATGCGTTGTTTGCATGTGTATTCATTGTCTCAAGGCAGGTAAAGGTCTGTGTAATCTTGGTCCACTCGGTGGTGTCAAGAGTAATAACATCATCTGCGATAGCAGTCCATACCCACTTGTTATCAACTTCAAGTACCTGGCTTGTGTACTGTGTTCCGGCAGTCTGTGCCTTTGCCCAGTAGGTAATGGTGTATGTCTTACCGGGACGGAGAACCATGCTTGACCAAGTCTGATACAGCGGATGCGAGAGGTAGTTGCCGCCATTCTCGTAGTTCTTCTGCTGTGACTCGGTAAGCGAGCCCTCTATCGGATTCTCGTGCATTACGAGAGAACCGTTTCCGGAATGAACGTTACCGTCATTACCATTGTAAATCTCAAAGTATCTGTTGTTGTAACCGTGGCCCTGCCAGTTGCCCGGGTAGTCCTTATTGACAGCCTGGAGCAGGGATTCGTAGATGCCAAGTTTCTCATTCGCTTCGAAGGTTACTTTGTGCGCGTTAACAAGATTCTTTGCCGAGTTAACAGCAACGTCATCAATGTCGAACGCACCGTCAAGTGCCTTGAAGAACAAGCTGTACTGGAAGTAACCGGCAGCTGTGAAGTTAAGGGTGTATTCCTTCCACTCCTTGGTAAGCTTCACGGTGTCATAGGAAGCACCTGTGAATGCGTTAACCGTGCCGTCGGCGTCAACGAGAGAGTCACATCCACCTCTGGTAAGACCGAACATCATGTTTGCCTCTGTGGCACTTCTGGCCTTGAAGGTAACGGTGTATGCTCTGGTTTCTAAGAGGTTAATGTTGTTGTGAATCTCATTTTCTACGGTAGCGTAGATGTTATCTGCTGTCTTGGTAAGACCAAATGAGCCAATCCAACCGCCGTCCGTAGTTGTTGTCTGGAAGTCACCATCAACAACAGTATCGGTATAACCGCCGCTGCGCTTCTCGATACGGATATCGTCGAAGTACAGAGCGCCGGAACCTGCTGAACGGCTATGCTCAATATGCATGTAAACCTGTCTGCGGTTTACAGTAGTAAAGGTGTATTCAGCCTTTTTCCACTCACCGTTTGTGCAACTGTAAATATTGATGCTACCGATTGATTTTCCGTATGAGTCGGTACGTGAGTAGTTACGTGCGGGGTTGATCAGCAGGGTAGTACCCTTTGTTTTCTGATCCTTACGTTCTTGCTCGTAGTAACGCTCGTACATATCAATACGTCCCATATTTACAAAGCTGTTGGTATTGTACCAGAACGAAACGGTATATGTTGTAGCGGGTTCAAGGTTAGAAATCAAGAAGTTGGTGTAGCGCGAATGTGCATTAATACGCAAGAAGTTATTACCGCTTACGGGTTTAATGCTGCCTGCGCTGTTAACAACACCGTATGAGCACCAGTCGCTGGAATCACGAGGATGGTCAAACGTCGGTGCGGTCATGTAGTAATTTTCAAAGTCGCCGTCTATGAACCAGTTGATTTCTTCGGCAAGAGGTCCTTCGAACATTGCATAGAGTGCAACCGAGCCGTTAACTGTGAAGTTATAGGTAGCATCCTTTGAAATAAGGATGTTCGGGTTGCTGTAGTCGTACCAGCCGAGGAACTTGTGTCCTTCGAACGGTACTGCAGTAACAGAAATCTGTGTGCCACGCTGTGCGGGACCGTTCATTCCGTGCTCGAAGTCGGTCACGATGTAGCCGCCCTTGTTATCAACTAAGGTAACGTAGTCGGCCTCGTAAACTGCGAAGTCATCAATGAAGCAGTAACCCGAGCCTGCGTTGTAGCACAGTGTAATATCCATTTCGGTATTGTTGCCCGAGTTGAACGGAATGTAGATTTCCTGCCAGTAGCTTGCAGCCTCGCCAACGCCTACTGCGCGTCCGGCGCCAAGCTCTTCACCGGTCTTGTTGCCGGTAAGCTTAACAGACTGGAAGTATGCAGTGTACTCGGTGTCTTCATCAAACTGACTTGTGTTCTGAACCTGCCAGAAGAACGAGAATACATAGTTTGTGTTTTCCTTAAGACCGGAAACGTGTGTGCCTATGTTGTTGTTTCTGTGGTTAACACGGAGCAGCTGATTACCGTCGTGTGCGTAGATTTCAAGCTTATCCTTACCGTCAGAGCCGGTAAACGGCTGTCTTGCGGTGCTGGAAACAAAGATATCAAAGCCGTAGCTTTCCTTAATAGACTGTTTAACCTCCCAAAGTCCAAGGTCACTCATGCTCTGTTCGGGCTTAGTGTTTTCATAGCCAGAGTCGGGGATGAGGTTCTTTACATCGAACTTTGCGGTGTAGGTAGCAAATTCGGTAGCAGTGAAGCTGTAATCAAGTTTATCCGATACCTTTTCGCCGTCCTTGTACCAACCGAGGAAGATGTTTCCTTTGTAACCCTGTACACCTACCCAAGCTTGGTCGTTAAGATAGAAATGGGCTGTTTCTTCGCTTGTTATATATCCGGGGTAGATAGTACCGTCGGTTTCAAGCTCTGCATTAATGACAAACGGAGTCATATCAGTATCAACAAGAACAAGCTCGTCAATGTAGATAGAAGCGATGTTTGCCTTGTACTTGAGTACAAAGTAGATGCTGGTAGCATCCTTGGTGTCAAAGTTAATAGCAACCTTCTGCCAGTTTTCAACACCCTTTGCCTTAACGGCAGAGGTTTCAGCCAGCAGCGCGCCCGTATCGGCATTATAAACCTTTACGTATTCAAGTGTTGCGGGCTTTTCATCTGTGTTTGCAACAGAAAGCATCCAGTTGAATGCAAGGTGGTATATGGTGTTGGGTGCAACAGCCATATTTTTATGACGGATATCGTATCCGTTAGCGCTCAGGTTAGCGCTCTTGTCGCCCTTCTTTGCGTGGAGCGAAATAGCGTTACCGTATGCATCCTTATAGTCCGAAGTCCATTCCTTGCCCTCGCCGAGGATAGAAGCATTCTGCTTGGTGTTTTCGTAACCCGAATCCACAAACGTGTTGTTGATATAGAACATAGCAACAAGCTTTGTATCCTTGGTTACCTTGTAGGAATATGTGGACTTTCTGGATACGCATTTACCGTCTTCGGTGTACCAACCGTCAAAATGGTTTCCGTCATAGGCAGTAGCCGAAACGGTAACCTTCTGATTCTTAAGAAGGTCGTTAAAGGTGGTATCACTTGTAATGTATCCGCCATAGATACCGTCCTGCTTTTCAACAGTAGCGGTCAGATAGTACTTCTTGGGATCATTTTTGAACTTGGCGGTGTATTCGCCGTCGCCCTGTGCGTAAACGGTGAGGACGGGTTCGGTTGATACACATTCGCCGTTCTTGAACCAGCCCTCGAACGAATATCCAAGGTCGGGTTCAGCAAAGTAGGTAACGTACATCTTAGCGTACATCGGCTTGGTCTTGTCAACGCTTACGCCGGGGTACTTAACCGGTTCGCCTTCTTTTTCGGGCTTGTTCTCCACAAATACGCCGGTACCGCCAAGCTTGGTAGCCTTAAATGCGGGAACGTCAGCGCGGTAGGAAGAAACAGTGCCGTTCTTGCCTGCGGTCACGGTTGTAAGATTATCGCTGAATACCTCAGTAAGAGAGATATTATCAACAATAACGTTGTCAACGCAGGTGTTGGGTGTACCGAGAGTTAAGAAGTAAATTCCGCCTTCGTCTGCGGTGAAGGTAACGTAAAGGTCAACCCATTCGTATCCGCCCGATGCGTTCTTTGTGTTAAGATATTCCTTCTTAATTTCCTTGCCTTCGGTATCTGTGTAATGTGCCTTACCCCAAGACCAAACGTTATCGTTAACGTTCTTTGTAATATCGGTCTTGTCATTGGTGTAGGACGCAAGCTGTGAATGATAGCTGTAGTCTATAGTGTTAGACCAACCGGGTCTGCCCTTGTCGTTTGCCTTGTCAACCGAGAAGTTAAGCTGATGCTTATCGTTATCGTAGTTGGCAAGATAGGTGTAGGACATTTTCCAGAGGTATGTCTTGCCCGCTTCAAGAGTTACGGGTATGTTAAGAAGACTCTTTGCCTTGGCATCCTTTGTTGTGGAGGGAACATACTTCTGAATGGGATCTCCGTCCGGACCGTAAATGGTATTTCCGGCCTCGTCGGTTTCATAGACGGGTATCAGCTTTCCATTTTCGTCCAGCTTGTTTGTTTTGCCGTCCTCTTCCTTTTCCCAAACGGGCGACATATCATGGTCATGACTGGTGTTGGGGGAGAGGAGCAGTGCAGTTTCGCCGTATTCGGGACCGCTGTCCTCCATGAAATCCTCAACCGAAACAATACCTACCCAGCCGGGAACTGTGTCGCTGTAGTTCGGGAAGTTGCTGTACTTTTCGTAAGTTTTGCCGTAATCATCAACCTCAAAGTCGCCGTTGTAGATAAGGTTGTCGGTTGTAAAGGTAGCAACAATACCCTTGTTGCTGGCGTTGCTTTCAATGGTATATTCACTGTTTACAATGGTGCCGTTTAAGGACCAACCAAGGAACTTGTTACCGTAGAAAGCATGTGCGGTGTAGGTACCGTCATAGTTGTTAACAATGGTACCACCGTTGCCTGCGCTAATGGTCTGTGCGAACTTAGCGGTATAGGTGCCTGCGGGCAGTGTGCTTGCAGCAACGTGTGGGTTGCTGTTTACAAGTATGTCTGCCTCGTTGTGCCAACCAATGAAGAAATATTCTTCCATATAGTTGGGGAAGGCTTCCATAATAACGTCCTTGGCATACTTTGTTGTAGCAATATTGTTTATGCTTACAGAGTTGCCGTTGTCATCAGAGCCATGAGCGTAGTACTCGTTTTCAACCTCAGCGATAAGAACGTCGTCAAGGTCGAGTGCCATTATACCGGCAGAGTTGATAAAGAACGTAAGATAAAGGTCAATAGTGTTGTCATCGGGGTTTATGATAGATTCGATGGTATCGATATTCTTGTCACCATCATTATCAAAACCTATTGTAGCTGTAGTTGTATCAATTACAACAGAATATGTTACCCAATCCGAAGGATTTACGCTGTAAGGATGCATATTTGCGCCATAGGAAAGGGAAGTACCTGTACTGGGCAGGAAGAAACCGCTGGTGTAAGTCGGGTTAACCTCGTAAAGGCTGCTTTTTGTTCCCTTAACATAGTTCTTAAAGGAAGCAAACGTTATTTCCTTCCACTGATATCCACCATTACCGTCTTGAGGTACTATTGCGCGGCGGAATGTGTTTGCAGTATTAAGGTTTACACCTGTGTTATCATGTCCGGAACGCAGTTTATAAGAAATGATATATTTCTTATCCTTTTCAACACTAAAACCATATCTGAATGCGCCTAAACGATTATGGTTAGATACAGATGATTCTGTGCCATCCCAATAACTGTTAAGACGAATAAACTTGTTTCCGTTTTCTTCAAGTAATTCAGTATAGTTGTAATATTTTTGGTCAACAGTGGGGTCATATTTATTCATAACCACAATATTGTTGCCTGTAGAATCAAATCTGCCGTCTTCGGCCTTGTTTTCTACAATAAACTTTGCAACTGCGCCGCGGTTAGCACTGGCGTTGGACAGTTCCATATTGCCTGTTATCGGGTTGTCGTCCTTGTCGTACCAACCGTCAAATGCATTGCCGTAGTAGGGGAATGCTATAGCGGTGTCAGCTGCGCCGTCGATGGTTACATAACCACCCTTGTCTGCGCTAGGAGCTCCAATAAACTTAGCGGTGTAAGTGCCTGCTGCTGCATCGTTAGATGTAAATGTAGCAGGTAAGCTAAGCTTGTTGCCCTGGTCATCGTACCATGCATAGAACTCATAACCATCAGCGGCAGTTGCGGTCATGGTAACGGAGAGACCGGGTGTGGTGAACTTGCGGTCTGCGGTTACAGTACCGGTTGAGTCATTTGCACTCTTAACAACATACTCATCCAAAATTTCGGTAATAAGCAGGTTATCAATATCAAGTGCGAGCGTGCCCGCAACGTTAGCACCAAAGGTAAGACCAAGGTCAATAGTTCCGTCATCATTTATAATGGTTTTGTTGGTATCGGAAACACCGTCTTCATCAGTATCTACGAATATTGTCGCAGTAGTGGTATCAATAACGATAGAGTAATTTACCCATTCATCGTTTCCGTATCTGAATCCGTCAGCATGGCTTACTATTGGATTGCCTTTATCATCCGCGCCGCCGGTTATCGAAAACAGACCGTTGCTGGGACAAAGCACTGCAGGTTTTGTTTCTGTGAACTTCGAGCCGGATGTAGTAGCAATCTTACTTGCAAATGCAATTTCGTTCCATTTGTAAACATTAGCTCCGGTATGCTGTAAAAGCATAGCGCGGTAGTTCATACCTGCACTGTTAATGTTGTTTCCTGCATCGTCAAAACTGGGGCGCATATCGTAAGAAATTACATATTTCTTGCCCTGTTCTAACTTAAAGTTCCACTGGAAGGAGTGGAAGCTGTTGCCGGCAGTGGTAGAAGTCATTCTCAGATATTTGTTACCGTTGGTTTCGGTCATCTGTGTGGCGCTGTAACTATCGCTCTTGAGTTCAACATTACCAGTGCCAACGTCAAACTTACCATCGTCAGCTTTGTTATATATCTTAAATCTGGCTTCGGCACCTTTATACTTGGCTTGGTTTCCGCCAGCCATAAGGTCAACGGTAGCATCATTCGAAATAATGTCGCTTTCCGGATCATACCAGCCGTCAAATTTATTTCCGTAAAAAGGAGTGGCAGTAATAACGCCGTTGCCCTGGCTGTCGTCGATAGTTCCGCCTTTACCGGCTTGCGGAATATTACCAACAAACTTAGCGGTGTATTTGCCTGCGGGAACGTCGGCAGATGTAATTGTAGAGTTAGTGTTAACCTTGGTGCCCTGCTCGTTATACCATGCATAGAAAGCATATCCGGAATTAGCGGTTGCGGTCATGGTAACGGGAAGACCCGGGGTAGAATATTTGCGGTCTGTGGTAGCAGTACCGTGTGTATCGTTTGCACTGACAACCTCGTACTCGCCCAAAATTTCAGTAATGAGTACGTTGTCGATATCGAGCGCAAGTTTGCCGCCGCCCTGTTGTGGGCTAAAGGTAAGACCGAGGTCAATAGTGCCATCGGGGTTTACTATAGTCGCACCGTCGATTGTGGCTGTAGTGGTATCAAGCACGATAGCATAGTTAGCCCACTCGTTGTCGCTATTTATTGAAGCAACTGCAGCATTGCCGCTAGGTAGCAACACGGCGGTTGCATTAGTCAATGCATTGTTTTTATAATCCTTCTGGCTTGCAAAAGAAATTTCTTTCCATCTAAAAATGTCAGCTGCGAATGAAGGTTGTACAACAAAACGCCTGAAAGCCATATTCTCACTGGAAAGGTGATTTCCTTCAGCATCTAAAGCTGCACGCAAATCGTAAGAAATTATATATCTCTTGCCCTGCTCAAGTTTAAAGCTCCAATAGAAGGCGTGCCAGTTTGCGCCAGATGTTTCAGATGTCATACGAAGGAATTTGTTGCCGTTGGCTTCAGTCATCTCTGCAACACTGCCGGTAGTAGGTGTTTTGACAGTAACATTACCGATGCCCTGGTCAAAACCACCGTCGGTAGCCTTGTTGTAAATGCCGAACTTAGCAACCGAGTCAGCATAGGTTGCATCGGTCACGCTTACGGTAAGGTCGGAACCGACCTTTGTTTCGCCCTTGTACCAACCAAGGAACGAGTTACCGTAGTACGGCTTTGCGGTCAAATTACCGTTGTTGTCGTCTACAAGATATCCTCCTTCGCCAGCGGTCGGGGGACCGGAGAACTTAGCAACGTATGTACCGGCCTGTGTAAAGGTCTCGGTAGCGTTCATCGAATATGCTGTAGTAGCACCGTCCTTATACCAACCGGTGAAAATGTATCCACTGTCTTCAGCTGCGGTATAGCTGCCTGTGCCGGTAACAACCTGCGCATAGCGGGTATAGGCGGCATCAACTGTATATATAGTATCAATCTTATTGCCGTTGTTGTTTATATAATAAGCCGAATCAGGTGAAAAAATACCGCTCCCATTATACTGTACCTTTCCGCCTGCAGTAGCCTCTACCGAGAACAATTTGCTTGCCGATGCTTCAGCAAAGCTTACGTTATCTACATAGTAAGGAGTAGAGCCGTTGTGACCTAATCCAAATGCCAACCAAATTTTTCCGGTATCCTTACCGTCTGCAAATATCGAATTGTCATCACCCGAATTAAAGACAAACCATGCGTCGACCCATTTGTCGGATCCGGAATTAACGGTTGTATGGAGTTGCTTCTTAAGAAGCTGATAGGTGACTCCCGAAGAGCGTATTGCGCCATAAGCCGAGTGAGCAGCAGTGTTTGTGGTACCTTCGGGCTCCCAGTGATAAGTAAAGGAAGGAATTTTCGCCGAAGCGGTCCACACATTGGAAAAACTTTCATTAGCATGAAGCGTAAGTAAAGGTAACTGCTCAGCACCAACCGAATAAAACGAAAAATGGAAAACGTAGTCGGTGTTTTTTTCAACAGTCGCTGGGAAGTTGAACAAGTAGGCACTTGTGTTAGAATTGGCGGAATCAAGATAAAAAGCCTTGCTTCCGTGCAGTGCACTACTGCCGGCAGGGACGTCGCTTACAACTCCGTCAAAGCCAGCGGGGCCAGCGTTAATTTCATTTTTGTTAAAAAACGCAGCGCCTTCGCCGTTGTTTGCTTCAAAGCTACCATCCTCAACCTGGTTGTAGATGTTAAACTTTGCCTGCAGCGCAACGCTGTCGTCAGCTGTGAAGGTGTATGTAGCGTCAGCAGAAACCTTTGTGGTTCCGTCATACCATCCTTCAAATGTATTTCCGTAGTAGGGAACAGCCTCTACGGTTACCTGGCTACCCGGAGCGACAGTCTTACTTGACTCGCCCTTAATGTAGCCGCCGTTAAGACCATTCTGCTCAATAACAGAGGTCGTAACGGTTTTGTCGCTTGTAGCTGCCGCGATACTTGTAATGCCTACCGACACACAAGAAACGAGTAGCAGTATAGCAAGCGCCATACTAAGTAGTTTTCTCATTTGCAACACTCCTTTTGCTGTATTTAAAACGGCAAAAGCGGCAGAAAAAACCTTTTCTGTCGCTAATTTCCGCCCTGAGAATAGGCGGCTGCCGAAAATGATATGGCGGAGCATACACCGCCACCATATTATTCTGTGAATATTATACAACCGATATCACATAATGTCAATTATTTTGTTGTCAAAATTAACATATTTTGTGTGAAAAATAGACAAGTTTGCTAGTATGAGGTAGGGCGGTTTTAATCATAAAAATTAACGCAATTAAAAACACAAAATTTTGACCAAAAATATATTTATTTACTCTTTTTGCGCAAAAAACAAACAAAATCTCTACCACAATGCAAAGCTCGTTAAAACGAAAATTCAAAAGAAAAAAAGTGTGTCGTTTCTTTGCAAAATTACAAAAAGCGATTATGGGATTAAACAAAAACATCGTCAGTTAAGCGGGTTATTTACTGTTATGGTGCCCTACGGCATTAGCTGGTGAAAACTGATTAGTGCCGTACGGCTTATCGGCTGTGATAATAACTTATATTTTAAGCAAATAAAAAAACACCCCGCGGTTTTCACCGCGAGGTGTTAATTTTAACTAGATTTCGTCGTTTACGCCCGGATCTTCAGGATCAAGACCGGGAAGATTTTGACTTACTCCGCAAACCTCAGCATCAATGCTAATTTTTAAAACATCTGCTTCGGGAGCAAAATACTTATTCATTTTCAATTCTCCTTTCAATGTTTTAAATTATTGAGCACTGGTCTTTACAGCTTCAAGTGCGAAAGCCCAAACCTGTGCGAGGTCACAGTTCCAAAGTGCCTTACCGTCGATTGCAGTAATCATCTGTTCTGCAAGCTCGGTCATGCCTTTATCACGGATGTAAGCACGTGCAATAACACGCTTCATCTGGTTGAATGTACGTGTGTGAACACCCTTTACAATCGGCTTATCATCGGTTGCATCGTTAGAGGTGGAAAGTACGATGCCGAGCGAGTTACCGTAGTTGTCAGAAAGCTCAATTTCGCTGCGTGCAGAGAACTGAGAGTTCTGGTTGAGAGCGCTGGTTCCTTCAAGTTTTGAATAGAAGTTTCCGCTTCTTACAACTTCGGTGCCTTCGTCATTCATAACAACCCAACCGGTATCCTTATCGCCGCGAACAGAAACGTATCCGCACTCGGGGATGTCTTCCGAATTGAAGTTGTTTTCGAAGCCCTGATATCTGTTATCAAGAATGTACTTGGACATTATGAAGGTTGTAACTCTGGAAATCGAAACATATTCGGGAATGTCAACGCTTGTTACGTAGTAAACCGAATCAGGTGTCTCAGCAGCCTCTACCTGTGCACCAACCATTGTGGGAGCAAGGGTAGCGGTGTCAACGAATGTTAAGTTATCGATAGCGAAGGTACCACCGTTACGAACACCTACGTTAATGTAAGCGGTCTGTGTTTCAACGTTGGTAGCATCGAGAACCATATAAGCATCAACGTATTTACCGTCATAACTTACTTCCTCAGAGTACCAAACACCGAAGTACGCGCCAGTGCCGTCGTTAACGCCACGGAGGTTGCCCTTTGCAAGACTTACGTAGCCCTTACCGGTGAGTCCGGCAGGTGCGCCTACCCAAGAAGTAGCCTTGGTATCAACGCGGAAGTCGAAACGTGAGCCGGTGTTGATGTTTTCTTCATCATAGGTATCGCTATCCTTAGCAACGCTGGAAAGAACACGGAACTTGAAGTGAGCAAGATACTGTTTGCCGTTTTCAATAGTAACGGGGAAACCGATATCAAGGTGTCCGCCTGCTTCAGCAGTTGAAGAAACCTTTAAGTAGCTGTCGCCCATGTTTGCTTCGTATCCGGTAGCAGCCTTGTCGTCTTCTGTGTAGGTAGCCATCTCAGCAGTAACGTGGTTGTTAAGGGTTGCAACCTGGTTAATGTTAAGGTCAGCATTTTCGAAGCCGCCCTCGTCATTTACGTCGAGAGTGATTATTTCAAACTTAGCAGTTAAATCTTTGTTAGTTGCATCTGCAGTATAGGGGTTAGCGGTAGAAACGATAGTTCCTTCGTCGTTAGCCCAACCAACAAACTTGTATGCTTCGTCAGTAACTGTTGCAGTGTAAACAACAGGAAGAACAGGAGTAGAGGCGCGTCTGCTAATCATAGCGTACCCGCCGGTAGCAGCAGCCTTCTCATACTCGTCAACATACTCGGAAACAACGATGTTATCGATATCGAGAGCAACGGTGCAGTTAGCCCCGCCGAAGCCTAAAACTAAATCAATAGTGCCGTCATCGTTTACTATAGAAGTGCCGTCCGGCAGGGTAGCGGTAGTAGTGTCAAGAAGTACCGAGTAG
>JAZUOJ010000051.1:0-9415 GCA_045604625.1 Acutalibacteraceae bacterium
TTCCCATCCCGAACACGGAAGTTAAGCTCACTTGTGCCGACAATACTTGGACGGCAGCGTCCCGGGAAGATAGGTAGATGCCAACACAATGTTTGCCGATTTAAGGATACCCTTAAGTCGGCAAACGCATATTTGCCTCAATAGCTCAGTCGGTAGAGCACGCGGCTGTTAACCGCGGTGTCACAGGTTCGAGCCCTGTTTGAGGCGCCAAAAAGAAACACTTCCTTTTTGGAAGTGTTTCTTTTTGTGTTTGTGTCCGCAGGACACAACATCGTTTGCGAGTTCACTCGCAACATCATTTGACCTTTAGGTCAACATCATTCCGCTTTAGCGGACACAAAACGAGGTTGCTTTACGGCAAATGATGTTACACCGCTCGGTGTAAACGATGTGATGCTTCGCATCAACGATGTTGCACTTCGTGCAAACGCATGGTATAATGCACTTATATAAATGTAATGAATTATGAGGTTTGTAAATGATAAATTTTTATGATTTAAAGGGTAATATTGTAGAGTGTAATTCGTTGATTCAGGAAAATATTGAAAAAACTCACGGAATGATGGTTAGATGTTTTTTAAATAACAACAAAGTTTATGAAGGGTTTGCAGATATTTATAGACAAATTGAATCTACGGAAAAAGTTTCTTCTATGGGTGAATATATTCATTTGTGGACATGGGATAATCTTAATGAAGAAACACATCAATTATATGGAGATTCACAATCAAAACACTCTCAAACTTATATGCCTATAAAAATTGATGATATAGTGAAAATGGATGCGATTTTGTATTCGAATCCACGCTTTGGTACAATGCTAACAAACACATTTTGGTTGTAATTTTAAGTATGTTGATTATGAAAAATATTGATGTGAATTTTGATTTTACCACTGATACCCCTAGGTATTGGGAAAATTTCTGGGAGAAAGATAATATACTCGGAGGCGGCGGCAACGATCCAGATACCGCAAGCAAAACCTTACGATTATACCATCGGGTACTATGGAGTAAATTGTTACCCAACGGGGATATAATGTCTTTATCGTCAGGGACGGGAGCTAATTATTTGACTTGGAACGATATCAGTTTTGGAAGCGATTCCATAATGGCTAGTTTTAGATATGTTAAATACCGAAAAATGCTTCAAGAGGTAGCTAACACATTGCCAAACTATAAGCTGTTCATAGAAACATTTTTGAGAAAAAGTTATACCATTGGCGGATCAATTATATTTCCAAAAGATAATAGTATTAACCGCGCAAGAGGCCTTAATCCTTTTATAAAAGATAGATGGGATTTAACACTTGAATGTATCAGACGATATTACAATAATGAAAGTAGCCCATTATCTGAAACATTGGTGAAAAATGAAAAGTTTTTTTCGCTTTTTGTAGATTTTCGTGGGTATATTGATTTTTTCTATCTTCAAGACTGTGTGTCCAAGGATTATAACTCTGTAAATTTTTGGATTGGCAGCGGCGATTTTGATGGAGCACCTTTGCCGAAAACTGTGGAAGAATATATGCAATGGATTAGTAAACAATTAGATTTTCTTGCGAAGCGAAATGAAAGAATAAGAAAAGATTTAAAAAATAAAGGATAGTATCTTCTGTTTTCAGGCATATTTAATTCGTGTCATTAAGTTTAAAACACCCATAGAAATAGCAGATGCCTATTAAGGTGTCTGCTGTTTTTTATCTTTTCTTTCCCGTGGGCTCGACCCGCTCCACCGCGCCGTAGCCGTAGGACTTGCTTTTCACAGGTTCGAGTTACGGCTAGCTTTGCTCTCCATTACCCTTTTGTCACTTCGTGACATTTTGACTAATAGGCGAATTACCGGTTTGAGGCGCTAGAAGAAAGCCCGTTCTCATATGAGAGCGTTTTTTATTGACAAAGGTTGGCACCAAACGTATAATTTAGGTGATGTATTACTTTAAAAGTAGAGGTGTGAAAATGGTTAAACATATAATTTTATGGCAGCTCAAGGCCGAACATAACAATCCTTCTGTCAAGCAGGGAATAAAGGACGGACTTGAGGGACTTATAGGCAAAATTCCGGGCCTTGTTGAAATTAGTGTACAGATTTCTGCGCTGGATTCTTCAAATGCAGACGTTATGCTTTATTCAGTATTTGAGGATGAGGCGGCACTAAAGGGTTATGCGACGCATCCTGAGCACGTTTTTGTGGCAGATACGTTTGTAAGGCCCTTTACCCAAACGAGACTTTGTTTGGATTTTGAGGTTTAATCGGACTGTTGTTTGATATAAGAAATAAGGGGTATTTTTAATGAGTGATTATACATATCAATACGATAAACGCTGTGAAGCGCTTGAAACCTATGAATGGGACAACGTTTGGTGGGAGCATGCAAGCACGCTTGACGTGCCCAGGGTTTTATACATAGGTGATTCTATATCGTGTGCGACCAGAAGGGTTGCTACGGATGTGGCAAACGAGGAAATATATTTTGACGGTTTCGGAACGTCCAAGGCTCTCGATAACCCGTATTTCTTTGACTCTGTTCGCATGTTTGCAAAGCAGCAGGGCGAAAGACGGGTAGTACTGTTTAATAACGGTTTGCACGGTTGGCACTTAGACGATACAACCGAATATGCCAAGGAATATGAAAACGCCATTCGTTTCTTGCTGGAAGAATTTAAGGACACGCAGATAATGCTGCTTTTGACCACACACGTTGCGGATAATGAGCGCAACGAAAGGGTGCTTGTGAGAAACCGTGTGGTAGCAGAATTAGCTCAAAAATACAACCTGCCTATAATAGATTTATATGCCGTAACCGAGAAGCATAAGGATTTATTATCGGCGGACGGCGTACACTTTTTAGATGCAGGGTATCGCTTGCTGGCAGAAACGCTTGTAAAAGAAGTTTGCAAAGTTATAGATTAAAAAGAAGAACCACCCTCACGGGTGGTTCTTTTTTTACTTCTCTATTACGCCCAGCGCACAGCGGAAACTGCCGCCGTTTTTAAGGTGTGATTTTACCTTTTCGCCGAGGCTTGTTGTGGCGGGGAAAAGGTGAAGGTTCAGACGTGTAGTGTTCCATTCGAAAACGTATTTTAAAATATCGTCGGATGGCTCGGTATCGGCAATTTTAAACATATCTGCGAACCGAAGTATATTGCTGTTGGGGCTTAGAACCTCTTTAAGTGTCGGGTCCAGCAACCAAGAATGGCAGGTGAAGCATTTATAATCGTACTGCGGGAAATGCTTTTTAAAGAATTCGCGCGCGCGGCGAAGGCTTTCTTCACATTCTTCGGGCTTTAGCGCACCGACAGCGGGGATATGTACTTCGATAACGTTGTCGCCCTGCTTTACGCCGTAGGACGGGATATCGTGCTCGGACGGAGCCATACAAAACTGAAGTCTGCCAAGCTTAAACAGTCGGGCGCTGAGATGGCGGCTAAGCCAACTAATCTCGCCGAGATACAGCTCGCGTTTTACGTTGCTCCAGGTTTTGGTCCAAACCGGAATGTCGCTCAGCGTGTCGTAGAGAATGTCATCACTGATGCCAAGCTCTCCGTACTTTTCCTTAAGCTTTTCGCACAAGAAAAGCATAGACAAAAGATTTCGTTTGCCGTCAGGTTCGGTTCCGTCATAGGTCGAAACGTCAATGGCATCGGAAATTTTGACGTTTTCCAGGGCTGCGGCAAACTCGGCATCGTACTGGGTGGGGAACGAAAGTTTTTTATACCACGTTTCTATAATATCCTTGACATTGCAGTTTTGGGGCGACCAGGCGTTAGCATTGTCGATATCGGGTGCGTTTTTGGTTACTGCGGTGTCGTCTTTGCCTAAAAAGCGCATAAAGTTTTTATAGTAAAGCTTTTCGCGGTTTTCCTGACTTACCCCAAGTTTATCAAGAATCTTGCGGTCGGTGTCAAGCCATTTTGCCGACCACTCGCTTGCATATTCGTGGGCGTACGAGTCGGTTCCGAACATAACGTTGTCGCCTACGTCATAGCCTATGGTATAAAGCTTGGTAAGCAGTTCTTCACGGTATATTTCGGGCGTGCCGGGGGTTATGTCAAAAAACATTTCGGCGGTGCCGCGTGTGAGCAGCGCGTTCAAAAATTTTCCGTAAAGTGCGACACACTCGTCTATCCAGGGCCACGAGCAGTGTCCCATAGAAAAACGAAGACCTTCAATGTCTATAAGCGCTTCCCAGTTTAGCGGACGGTTATAGTTTGAAGAAACGCGACCGTCCCACAGTATGCCTGTGTGGAAGAATACAGGTTTTCCGAGGGCTGCGATTTCACGCAAAAGCAGAAGACACTTTTCCTCGTATATATAAAAATCGCTGCAGATTATTTTAAAGCCACAAACGCCTGCTTTTGCGGCAGTTTTAACGTTCTCTATTATGTTTTCCTCGTAAGGGTGTATCCACATTACGGGGAAAAGCCTGTCTTCGAAGCCGCGGGTCCAGTCCAGCACCTCTTTTAAGCGGGTATCAAAATCGGTGCCGATTTCGGGATTATCCCGGTCGGGACGGTTGGAAAATATACACGCGCCGAAAACGCCGGCCTTATCCAGTCTTGCCAGAAGTCCTTCCGGGTCGGGTTTTGTGTTCATCGCGTGTATGTGCATATCTATAATTTTCATATCTTCACCTCTAAAAGCTCGGCCATATCATATATATAGAAATCTGTTGCAGATTTTATTTCATCAACGTATTCTTTAGACGTAAGGTCATAAACACCGCATACCAGCATACCCGCCTCTTTAGCGGTTTTGTCGGCGTTTAGGTTGTCATCAAGGAATAGCACGTCTTCAGGGTTTACTCCCAGTTTTTCTGCCGCCTTTTTATAAATCTCGGGGTTGGATTTGGTTGTGCCGAAATCGTCGCACGACCAAACGTTTGTGAAAAGGTCCCACAGTCCTAAGCGCTTTAGGCAGGCATCAAGTGTTATGTGCGGGCTGGCTGTAAGAACGTTTAGGTCGTGTCCGCGATTTTTAAGTGTTTGCAACGTATATTTTACATTCATTTTAGCGGGAATATTATGCTCATATTCCTTTAGCATATATTTTCCCATGGTGTTTATAATTTCTTCACGTGATTTTTTAACGCCCATTTTTATAAAACAATCGGCCGTTCCCAGCAGACCCAAAGGGGTAATTGTCTTTAAAATATCGTCGGGATAATTTATGTTGTTTTCTTTTAGAATTCTCAACATTACCGAGCCGTAAATCGGCATAGAATCTACAAGAGTTCCGTCGAAATCGAACAGATAAGTCATATAAACACCTCACGGGAATTATATCACGGTGCACTGTATATCGCAAGTGACATTTGTAGTGAAAAGCATAAATTTTTTCGCAAATAAAAAGGCATCAACCGCTCGGTCAATGCCTTTTTGCCGTTAAGATTTTTTAGCCCGTTTAAACGGAAGAGAAACTATAACACCGAACGCTACCAGTCCAAACCATATAAGTATAAGACCGTTCCAACCGATGGTTGACACCGAGTTTGCAAAAAGGGTAGAGGAGATAGAGGCAGCCATATAGCTGACAAAATCTAAAAATCCGGTTGCTGTGGACACCATGCCCGTGTCATAAAGGCTGGGACAGTAGCGGCTCCAAAGCATTGAAGCGGCGCAGTTTGAGGTCAGTATAGCGAGAACCAGGAAAACTATATTAAGTGAGGGCTGTTTAACAAAGAAAACGAGTAAGAAGAATACGGTTGACGCTATAAACGAAAGCAGTACCGTTAAATCAAGGTTGCGGCCAAGGCGTTCGTAAACAAAAATCGCGATAAACGCCGTAAACGATATTACAAGCGTTGAAACTGTGAATATCATAGCGGCCTTTTCCGAGGAAAAACCGAGATATTGTGCCGTATACGTAGGCAACCAAAAAACAACTGTGGTGCGTACAACGCCGGTTATCATTGATATAAGCGTAAATTTAACTATCTGTCTTTCAAAGAGAACCTTTATGTTACCGCCTTTTTGACGAGCTTTTTTGAATTTTCCATAGGTTACTATGCCCTTGCGCTCCATAACCGAGAAGGAAATAAAGCAAACGCCGCCCATTAGGAACAATGCCGAGCTGCTAACGAGAAAAACGCTTTGCCAGGAGAGCACCACCGCCAACACACCCGCGAGAGGCGAGCCGAAAAAGGATGCAAAGGTGTATCCAAGGCTGCAGCGTGTTGCATATATCGGTTCGGTGTTTTCGGATACGACCTTGGTCATAGGACCATATATCATAGATAGGAAAAATCCGGTAAGCGCGTAGGCGCAATAGGCAACCGCCCACGACTGGGCAAAAAGAGAGAAAAGAAGGTTGCATACGCCCGCCATAATAAGGCCTGCGCTTAACATATATTTTGCTTTTATTCTGTCGCCTATCCATCCGTTTATAAGCTGACCTACTGCGTAGGTTATAAAATAAATTGAGGAAAGACTTCCGATGCCTTCGGTTGTGAATGCACCGCTTTCGGTCATTTGGGGAGTTACTGCGCCCAAGACGTTTCGTGCTATGTAAACTGCCAGGTATGAAATAGAACAAAGACCGCCCAGTAAAAACGCGTTGCGTACGGCGGGTTTGTTAGGTAGTCTGAATTTGTTTTCCATTTTATTCCCTCTAATCTGCGCTGTGTGATGTTAGTATCTTTTGGAATTTATAGTAGTATTTCTGGCCGTCCTCGTCAATTATGCTTCTGATATATGAACAGAGGGCGTCGATAATAAACAACTGCGAAAGACGCATTTCGGTTGCGCGGTTGCTTATGGTTATTCCGCTGGGCGGGGTTATAAGTACGCAGTCGGAAATTTTGGCAAGCGGGGAAGATTTGCTGCCTGTCAGACAAATAACCTTTGCGCCGCTTTGGTGAGCCAACTCTACAGAGTCTAAAATTTCCTTTGTATTGCCCGAGGCAGAAACCGCAATTGCAATGCTTTTTTCGTTGAGCATTGAGGCCGAAACGGTGCACATAAACGAGTCGTCAACAAAGGTTGCAGGCATTCCTAAACGTATTAGCTGATAGTAAATGTCCTTTGCTGCAACACCCGACTGGAACACGCCGTAAACCTCAATTTTTTCGGCTTCCATAATAAGCTTCGCCGCGAGAGCGAGATTTTCTTCACTGTTTATATCAAGGGTATTTCGAAAAGAGGCGGTGTTTTCGCGAATCTTAACCTCGAGCGCGCTCTTTACGCTGCCCGTTCGGTCAACGGCGGCAAAGGGCGGCGGTTCCTGCGATGAAATGCACTGTGCAAGTTCAAGCTTGAGCGAGGCAAATCCACCACTTGAGAATTTTTTAGAAAAGTTATTTATGCTGCCCTGCGAAACCCCCAGCGAGTTCGATATTTCGGTAACCGAGCAATTTATAAAGCTTTTGGGATCGTGCAGTAAAAAATCGGCTATTCGTTTTTCAACCTTTGTTAGGGTTTCGTATTCGGTTTTGAGTTCGATAATTATATTTCTTGACATCGGACACTCCCAAAAATGAAAAAATCACAATTATTTTTAGCAAAAATGATTTTATCACAATATACACTAAATGTAAAGCATAATATTAACTTTTTTAAGAATTGACAATACTGTGTTTTTAATATAAACTTATATTAATAAATTTGAGAGGATGCTTTTATGAAAAAGTATGTTAAATATCTTTTGCCGATAGCTGTATTGCTCGCGCTTATGGTTATATTGTCGGTCACGTTGGGCTCGTGCAATTATGACAAAAAAATAGTCGGCTCGTGGCAGACCGAATTATATAAAAAGGACGGCCAGAAGGCAGAAAAGATTTCAAGTGATGAAATGTACTGGTATGAGTTTAATTCGGACGGAACCGGAAAACTAACTATGCCTGAGCAGGGCGGAGATTTAATATTTGAGTTTAAATGGAAGCTTGACGGCAAAAAACTAACGGTCGATACTCTGGACGGGGATAAGAGTGAATTTAAAATTAAAATCGGCGGAAACAAGCTAAAGCTTACCCCCGCGCGCACCCCCGACGTTACCTATATATGTGAAAGAATGTAACAAAAAAGCGATGGTTTTTACCATCGCTTTTTAAAGTTCAATTATTTTGGCGCCAAGAAGCTCGGCTTCGGCACGGTCGTGACTTACAAGCAGCAGGGTTTTGCCCGCTGCTTTTTTGTTTATAAATCGGGCCGCTATTGCTCTCGTTTCGGTATCAAGCCCCTTAAACGGTTCATCGAGCAGTAAAACCTCACGTTCGCAGGCGAGTGCGCGTGCGAGCGCGGTGCGGCGCTTCATACCGCCGGAAAATTCCCTTACCGGTTTATACATATCGTTTTCAAGCATCAATTCGCAAAGCAATTCTTCGGCAGCCTTAACGTCGGCTTTCGGCATTACGAGTTTTACGTTTGTAACCGCAGAAAAATCTTCACACAACCGGTTTTCTTGGAACACGGCAGACGCGCGGGGACAAACAACCTCGCCCTTGTCAGGTGTTTCTATTCCAAGCAGAAGATTTATTATTGTGGTCTTGCCGCAACCCGACGGTCCCATAATGCAGACGCGTTCGCCGCGGGCAACAGACATTGAAAAATCTTCTAGTACGCGGTTTTCGCCAAAGCTTTTATATACGTTTTTTAGTCTAATCATCACAGTCGCTCCAATCTTGAAAAACCGTACGAGAGTAGTGCTATAAACAATCGCTCGAATACGACGCTGGCAACAACGATAAGTACCGTCCACGCAAAAAGCTCTGCGGTGTCAAAATACACCTTGGCGTTGTAAAGCTGTTCTCCCACCGAACCCGACGGAATTCCGATTATTTCGGCGGCAATACCCGATTTAAACGCAAGCCCCGCAGCACTTTGGCAGGAGGACAACAAAAAGCTTTTAAGTCCCGGCAACCAGATATAAATTATCCGTTTGCCAAGCGAAAGCTCAAAAAGGTCGGCCATTTCGGTCATTTTGCGGTCGGCGCCCTTTATTCCGCCCAGAATATTGTTGTAAATTATCGGCAGAACGATCAAAAACGAAATAAACACCGAAAGCACACGTGAATTAAGCCATATAAGTGCTATTACTATAAATGAGGCAACCGGAACCGATTTAATGGTAACCATATAAGGCCATAAAAGCGTTTCGACAACCTTAAATCGTCCCGCCAAAATACCAAGCCCCACGCCGACAAGCGCACCAAACAGAAATCCCAGCACAATGCGGAAAAAGCTGTGCCATACTATGCCGAGCACTCTGCCGTCGGATATAAGCGCTATAAGCTTTAAAAACACGTCTATCGGCGATGCCAGCAAGAAACGCATATTAAGCAGCAAAGCGGCTGCCTGCCACAAAAGCAAGGCAACCGCTACTGCCAAGAGTTTACCTAAAAAACTCTAAGTCGGAGGCCAAGCGGTCTTAGGAAGACAAGGCATATTATCAACTCCTTGGCTCACAGAACGACATGGCT
>JAZUOJ010000052.1:0-7247 GCA_045604625.1 Acutalibacteraceae bacterium
AATCAATGTTCCTGGAGCGCAAAGCGCCGCACGTTCTCGCGGAAAGAATTATTTCCGACTTAGAGGTTGTCACCCCGAATAGTGAAACACCTGTAAGGCGTCTTTCGGGCGGTAACGTTCAAAAGGTTCTTGTCGGACGTGAAATTGCTTCCGCACCCACCGTTCTTATGGCGGCTTACCCCGTTCGCGGCCTTGACATCAACTCGTCTTACACCATTTATAACCTGCTTAACGAGCAGAAGAAAAAGGGTGTTGCCGTTATTTTCGTTGGCGAAGACCTTGACGTTTTGCTTGAACTTTGCGACCGCATAATGGTTATAGGTTCGGGCCACGTAACCGGAATCGTTGACGGCAGAACCACCACAAAAGAAGAAATCGGACTGCTTATGACCAAGCAGAAACACACACAGGAAACGGAGGAATAACAGTGGAAAAGATTATTAAAAAACCACGCGCCCAGATGTTCCATATAGTTAAGCGCGAGCCTATGGCTTGGTACTACAATTTCGGCGTGCGTGCTGCTGCTATTATTATTGCTCTGCTGATTTCCGCCATTGTAATTACTGCGCTTACCAAAACCAACCCCATTAAGATTTACGGTTCGATGTTGAGCGGCGCTTTTGGTTCTTCGCTTCGTATTTGGACGTTGCTTCAGGATATTGCAATTTTGCTTTGCATATCTTTGGCTGTTACCCCCGCTTTTAAAATGCGATTTTGGAACTGCGGTGCCGAGGGTCAGGTACTTATAGGCGGACTTGCAACCGTTGCCGTTATGATGTTTCTCGGCGACAAGCTTCCCCACCCTGTTTTAATTCTTGTAATGATTATAGCTTCAATAATTGCCGGAATTATATGGGCTGTGTTGCCCGCCATTTTTAAGGCACAGTGGAACACCAACGAAACGCTTTTCACCCTTATGATGAACTACGTTGCTATACAGTTGGTTGCTTTCTTCCTTAAAACCTTTGTTAAGAACGGTTCAGGCGTTTTAACACCTATGACTGATTTAGGTCTTCCTAACCTTTTTGGGAAACAGTATCTTCTTAACATCGTAATTGTTGCCGTAATAACCGTTCTGGTTTACATCTATCTTAAATCTACAAAGCAGGGTTACGAAATTTCTGTTGTCGGTGAAAGTGAAAACACTGCTAAGTACATTGGTATTAACGTTAAAAAGGTTGTTATACGCACGTTGGTCGTATCCGGCGCAATTTGCGGCATTGCGGGACTTTTGCTCGTAGGCGGAACAAACCACACCATCAGCACCACAACCGTTGCAGGACGCGGTTTTACGGCAATTATGGTATCGTGGCTTGCTAAGTTTAACCCGATATATATGATTTTCACAACCTTCCTTATCGTATTTTTGGATAAGGGTGCCGGTCAGGTTTCTACCGACTTCCGTATTCCTTCCGAAATTTCGGATATTATTACCGGAATCATACTGTTCTTCATAATCGGTTGTGAATTTTTCCTGCAGTATAAGATTCTTGTGTCCAAAAGCAGAAAGGAGAATGACTAATGATTACCTTTCTTGTTAGTGCTATTCGTCTTGGAATGACCTTCCTTTTCGGCTCTACCGGTGAAACGCTGACCGAGAAAAGCGGACACTTAAACCTCGGTATTCCCGGAGTTATGTGCGTTGGTGCATCCTGCGGTTGTTATGCAGAATACATCTATTTTATGTCCGTAGGCCGCAACGTTAATTCTTTTTTAGCCGTTCTTATTCCTATCTTGGCCACCCTAGCCGGCGGCGCTTTAATGGGACTTATATATTGTTTCCTGACCGTAACGCTTCGCACAAACCAAAACGTTACCGGTCTTGCGCTTACCACCTTTGGCGTAGGTGTTTCGGACTATATGATTAATCAGACCGGTCCCGTTTACAGCAGAGGTACAAAATACTTCACCGCTTCCCTGCCCTTTGCAGATGACCTTGGCTGGTTCGGACAGATTTTCCTGTCACACGGTATACTGATTTATCTTGCCATTATAGTAGCTCTTGTTGTTTCTTTTGTACTTACCAAAACACGCGTAGGACTGCAGTTGCGTTCTGTCGGTGAAAACCCTGCTACTGCCGATGCCGCCGGTATAAACGTTTCGCTTTATCGTTACGTTTCTACCTGTATTGGCTGCGCTATAGCAGGACTTGGCGGTCTTTCCTTCATAATGGACTACTTAAGCGGCAACTGGGAATACTGTATTGACGAAATCGGTTGGCTTGCAATTGCGCTGGTTATTTTCACCATCTGGAAACCGAACTGGGGAATTTTAGGCTCTATACTTTTTGGAGCTCTCTACATTGTCAGCAGCTACATTACCGACGTTAGCCTTGCAACAAAGGAACTGTTTAAGATGCTGCCGTACGTTGTAACACTTATCGTTCTTATAATTACAAGCA
This sequence comes from Acutalibacteraceae bacterium, assembly GCA_045604625.1. Lineage (GTDB taxonomy): Bacteria > Bacillota > Clostridia > Oscillospirales > Acutalibacteraceae > SIG589. Next base: position 2,402 of record JAZUOJ010000052.1, read on the forward strand.
TGCGCAAAAAACGCGAATTCCAGCCGCCCGCACACCTTGGTCTTCCCTATTTCCGTGAAGAAAGATAAACTAAAAACACCTTACCGAAAGGTAAGGTGTTTTATTTTTTTAATAGTTTTTTCAGTTTGCGTTTTGCCTTTCCGCCAGCAGCACGCAGCTCTATTATTAAGCGCTTTCTGAAAAAGAAACAAACCTCGTTGGTCCACAGCGCACAGTAAAGATGGTATAGACGTCCGTCTACCGAATAAGTCTTGCCCTTTCGCGTAAAGCTTTTAACTGTGCCGATAATATCGGCGTCGGTTATACCAAGCTCGGTATAGTTACAGTTATCTCCGCGAATTATGTAATTTCCGTCCTTAATTCGCACAAGACGGTGAAGTATATATTTACCATCCTGACGACAATAAAACGGAAGGTCGTGCTTTTTTAGGGGAAATACAGGGGGTACGAGTGTAACGGTATCAACACGGTCGTGAAGCATAGGCAACATACTGTTTCCCGTTACCGTAAAGGTAACCTCGCCACCGGCTGCAATCTTTTCCTTTATAAGGGGCATCATTTCTTCCAACGATAAATTATCGGTCATTTAACTTTTCCCCGCTCATTGTTTCATAAGACAGCACGGCTGCGCTGATATCCATATTGCACTCAAAGGAATAAACCGGTACACTTGAGAGTATTTTATCAAGCACGGAAAGCATTTTATCCATATTGTCATACGAAAGACGTCTAATAGTCTGCTCCAGCACCTTTACAATTGCCTCTTGTGTCGGCATTGTAGAAATTTTATTTTCGGGTGCTTGTGATATAAAGCAAATTCCGGCAAGACGTGCTTTGGTGTTGCGGCTGATATCGTGTTTTCCGCTAAAGGGTGTGCCGTAAACATAGGGCACTCCGTCTATCATTCTTATTGCAGGCTTATCGTCGTTAATTATATAAGCCTTTTCTCCGAAAAGCTTGAGCCACAACGAGGTATGGGTAGATTTCCCGGTGCCGCAGTGTGCAGAAAACAGATAAGCCTTTCCGTCAACAACAACTGCAGACGCGTGTAGCATCATACCGTCGAAATTAATAATTTTATTGTAAAATCCGCTTCCGAAAATCATATATTCCCATTCGTTGGCGTTCATCTGCGGGTATTCTTTCACATTGCGCTCGATTCGTTCTTTATCGCGGTCTATTACTATATCGGGCTCGGTATCATCGGGTACCCTATACTTTTTACCGCGTTCAAGGCAAAGCTTGCTTTCGCAGTTCATTTTAACGTTTAAATCGGCAATATTGTAAACCGGCATTTTGCACCTCTTTTTTAATTATTGTAGGGAAAAACAGGCATAGGCTTTAGTTTAAAAAGATTACGCTTGTGCATAGCATCAATTTTGGCTTTGGTTTCGTCATCGTCAATCAAGCCTTCGCGAATGTAGCGGTCAAGCACCTCATAGGTAAAGCCGAGATTATCTTCATCGGTCTTGCCGCAAAGTCCGTCTATCGGCGGCTTTTCAATAAAACGTTCGGGGAGTCCCAGTTCGCGACCGATTGCCTTAACCTCTCTTACCGTCAGCATAGACAGAGGGCTAAAATCACCGGCGCTGTCACCGAACTTTGTTGAGTAACCAACCCAGTCTTCCGAAAGGTTGCAGGTGTTGGCAACCCTTCCGTTTACCGACTGTGAAACGGCGTAAAGCACCGACATACGAATTCTTGGCGGAAGATTGAAACGTGTTTGCTGGGATACAGGAACCTTGCCCTCAATTTCCGTCATAACAGCGTCTATAGCGTTTTTTACGTTTACGGTGACACTTTCTATTCCTAAGGTGTCACAAAGCTCTATAGAGTAATTAATATCAAACTGTTCACCCTGCGGCATAAGCACGCCCAACACGCGGTCAGCACCCAGCGCCTTAACACATAGTGCAGCAACTACCGAGCTGTCCTTACCGCCCGAAATTCCGACAACGGCCTTGCAACCGTCACCGTTTTCGGAAAACCAATTTTTTATCCATTCGACACAGTCAGTACAGACCTTTTTTGCATCAAAGCTATACACACTACGCACCGCTTTCATTTTAATACATATACACATATAATATATATCAATTTTTTCAATAAGTCAATGTAAACCTTGCGTTTAGCCTCGGTTGCGTATATAATAAAATTCAGAATAATTGGGGTGAAAAATATGGAAATAAAAATTAAAAAATTAAAAGCAAACGCAACTATACCCACTCGCGGTTCAAAATATGCTGCCGGATACGACCTTTACGCCTGCATTGACGAGGACGTTGTAATAGCGCCGCACGAAAACGTTAAAATAGGTACCGGTCTTTCTATCGCCGTGCCCGAAGGATATTTTGGTGCTATTTTTGCGCGAAGCGGTCTTGCCGCAAAGCAGAATTTGCGTCCCGCTAACTGTGTAGGTGTTGCCGACTCGGACTACCGTGGCGAATACATAGTTGCACTTCACAACGATTCTGACGAGGAGCGTATAATTAAAAGCGGCGAGCGCATTGCACAGCTGGTTATAATGCCCTTTCTTTCTGCAGAATTTACCGAAACCGATACACTTGATGAAACCGAGCGCGGCGAAGGCGGCTTTGGAAGCACGGGTAAATAGAAAAAACCTCTCCATCGGAGAGGTTTTTTATTATGCCTTTCCCGCAGAGCCGAAAAGACGAATTTTTTCTTTTACGCATTCCTTAATAGCGGCAACCTTTAAATCACGTATTTGCAAATACTCCATTCCCTCAGAGATGCCGCTCTTCATTGCACGATTACCCGCAAGGCAAAGATCTGTAAAAATATTTACCTTGGCAATTCCCTCTTTAATTGTGTTCTTAAAATCTTCATCCGAAAGTCCGGAACCGCCGTGAAGCACAAGCGGTGTATCAACGGCTGCGCGAATCAGCTTTAACCGCTCTATATCCAAGCAGGGCTTTTGCTTATACGCCCCGTGCGCAGTTCCAATGGCTACCGCAAGAGCATCGACACCGGTCCTTTTAATAAATTCTACCGCTTCACCGGGTGTGGTATAGTTGTCAGTAGCGGCGTTATCATCATTTTCTGCAAGACCGACGTGACCGATTTCGCCCTCGACCGATGCGCCAAACGAATGTGCTATTTTAACAATCTCCGCCGTGTCGGCAAGGTTTTTATCTACATCACCCGCAGAACCGTCAAACATAATGCTTGAAAAGCCGAGCTTTAATGCCTGCATACAACGATCAAACGTCAAACCGTGATCGTAATGTACAACCACCGGGACGGTAGCACGTTTTGCAGCCTCTATAATCGAGGGTGCTATTAAATCGAGCTCACCGCTGGGAAGTAATACCTCTGCCGTACCGATAATTATCGGCGAACGCATCTCCTCTGCAGCTGAGATAGCAGCCTCAAGCATATCGGTATCGGTCGTATTGAATAGTCCAACACCATAATGTTCTTTCTGTGCTTTTTTTAATACATCGTTAAGATTTACAAGCATTTATTCACCCTATAATACCTTTCTGCCGTACTTTTCAGCAAGTTTTTCTATTCCGTTTCTATCGAGCATACCATCGGTAGAGTTCTCAGCAAACAAATTGCACGCTGCAGCAGCCGAAGCAAACTCCAGCATTCGGTTATCATCATAATTGTTATATATTCCGTAAAGGCTTCCGGCGCAAAAGGCATCGCCTGCACCGACGCTACCTTTTATTTCCTCACTTGGAATATCGAGTGACGGCACAACCGTGAAGTTTCCGCTTGGTACATCAAGACAAAAGCCTGCAGTCTTACAGTGAACTATAACCTTACTCTTAACCCCACATTGCGCCATAAAACTCATCGTTTGGCGAACATTATCGATATTTATTTTTCTATCATCACTATAAGGCGGCAAATCAGTAAGCATACTGCTTTCCCACTCGTTCATAATTGCATAATCGCAATACTTAAGCGAAGGCAGGATTTTTGCCTTGTAGTCGGCTGTGCTGTCGCTTACAACGTCAATAGACGTTTTTATGCCCGCCTGCTGAACGTCGTGCAAAAAACGCGCCATTACTGTACCGTATTCATCATCAAACTTATCAAACGTGTCTAAAAGATGAATATAGCCTATATGAAGAATAGCACAGTTGAGTGACTGTATATCGATATCTTCAGGACAAAAATCCATATTTGCGCCGCGCGCGTGAAAGAATGTACGCTCGCCGCTTGGCAGACTCATAACATCGCTAAAGCTTGTAGGTCTGTTATGAGAAACTGAAATTCGCTCACAGTCTATGCCGTATCGGCTAACCTCGCTACGGATAAAGCGTCCGTACTCGTCATCACCCGTCTTACCCGCAATTGAGACAGGCAAATTGCGGTCAATTTTCGCAAGGTCTATTGCGGTATTCGGCGAACAGCCGCCAACTGCACGACGTATATCCAAAACGTTTGCAAGCATACCAACCTTTGGATAACAGTCAACATTTTTTACAATATCGGCAACAATACTGCCGGCAACCGTTATTCCCTTTCGCTCACCCGACATAAGATAATCTACCGTAACGCCCAAAACCGAAGCAAGAGCCGGAAACTGAGTAACTTCCGGAAAGCCCAGTCCGTTTTCCCAACGGCTGACCGCCTTATTACTTATATTCAGTTTTTCGGCAAGTTTTGATTGTGTTAACCCGTTTTTTCTTCTTAGTCTTGCAATCAGTGCACCAATAACCTTTGCATCCATAAAATGAATCTCCTATAGATTTATTTAAACACCTTCTTTATTATAATTGCATCAGGGGAAATAGTAAACCTATGCTTTAAAGAAATTATGCGTAGAAATCAAATTTTAAACTTGCAAAAATTCTATCATTCGTAGATATAA
>JAZUOJ010000053.1:0-33120 GCA_045604625.1 Acutalibacteraceae bacterium
CCCTTAACGGCAAGCAAATCTGGCCCGAGGGAACCGAGGGTTATAAGCTGACAGCCGGCGGAGTTTCGAGCGTTGCGTTCCCAACCATTGAGGGAAAGTCGGATCGTAGCCATGTCGTTCTGTGAGCCAAGGAGTTGATAATATGCCTTGTCTTCCTAAGACCGCTTGGCCCCCGACTTCCCTTAACGGCAAGCAAATCTGGCCCGAGGGAACCGAGGGTTATAAGCTGACAGCCGGCGGAGTTTCGAGCGTTGCGTTCCCAACCATTGAGGGAGTCAAGATGTATAAGGGCGACAAGCTCCTTCTTGAGGTTTCCGGTCAGGACGGCGTAAACCGCCACACCAGCGTGATTACTAACTTCGACGTTAAGCAGGCCGAAGAATTCAGCTCTTTGGTACCGGTAAGCGGTATTTCGCTGACCGACAAGGAGATAGAACTTTCTATAAATCAGGTTTACGGACTTAAGGCCACCGTGTCTCCCGCAAATGCTGATAACAAGAACGTTCGTTACAAGTCGTCTAATACCGACGTTGCGATAGTAGACTCGCTTGGCAGAATTACCGCGCTTTCCTCCGGAAATGCTACCATCTATGCAATAAGTGAGGATAATGAGTCGGCTATGGCCGCCTGTGCGGTTACCGTAACCAACTTCATAATAAGAGATTTCTCACCCGACGAACTGAAGGCCGATATGGACTCGCAGCTTGACGGTGCAGAGGTAGTAACCACAAAGGAAATTGAATATAACCAGAACTGGACGCCGCAGTATACACTCGACGGAAAGAACTGGAACACCATCGGAACTCTTAACACCACTATTTACGATAACAACAAGGCGGGCGATTTATCAGCCTACTCGTTTAAGTGGACAAACAAGGATTCGATAGGTCTTGAAAAATACTACGGCAACTATCAGCCGTTCCTCACTACCGAGGATACTACGGTAGCGCTCACCTTTACCGCCACCTTGGCAGGTACATACGCCATATCGGGCGATGAGCGCAGCCCGCTTATCCACCTCCCCGCAACCTACCTGAACGGCAGGGTTGAAAAGGAGGACGAAAACAAGGAATGGACCTTCGTTATCTATCATAACGATAAGGAAATCTATAGTGTAGGTCTTTCGGTTAAGAACAACTCGGTTTCCTTCCCGACCATCGAGGGAATAAAGATGAACGCAAAAGACACGCTTCGTTTTGCTCTTATAGATAACCCCGAAGCCAAGTCTCAGATGGCGGTTTACTTCTATCCCAAGGTATCGGTGGTAAGCCCCGACAAGACCGAATATGCACCTATAGTTGACAGCAAACTCCATATCCTGGAGCCTAACGCCGTTTACAACGGAAAGCTTGGCGCTATCCATCCTAACGGACTTGATATTAGCTATCTGGTAATGGATAAGGGCGTTGGAGAGCTTAAGGTAGATGCAGACGGCAAAATTACCTATACTCCCAAGAAAGATTGGAAGGGCCTTGATACCTTCCGCATAAAGTGTTATGACGAGCGTGACCGCTTTGCGATAGCTACTATAACCTTTATGGTATCGGTTAAGTTCGACAGCGTTAAGGATATGACCGCAAACTGCCTGTCTATGGACGAGAAGAAGACCGGAAAATCGGTTCCGCTTTCTTGGCCGAAGGCCGGTTGGAAATATCAGTACACCTATGACGGACTTACATATACAAACGGAGCTCCGCAGTATATGGATACCAATACGGTCGAGGTTATTCAGAACCCCGGCTGGTGGGGATACACTATGTTCAGCTCCGGAATGCCGCAGGCAACCATTCAGGCTGTTGACGGCACGGCTGCTATAACCGTTATGGCAGGACACGAGCCCTGGGGTGTTAACCCCGTCGGCGCGGTAAGCTTTATCGCACCGTACGGCGCTACATATATGCTTAAGGGTAACGACCTGTTTAATAAGTTTAAGTTGGCGGTTGACCCCGACGATGAAAACTACAAGAGACCTATAAAGGTTTGGATAACCAAAAACGGTGAAAAGATTTGGCCCGCAGAAGCTGATTATCTTGAGATTTCAAAGGACCAGATTGAAATTGAGTTCCCCGAGCTTACCGTTGCTATGAACGAAGGCGATTCGCTGCGCGTATGCGTATCCGGACACGTTGACAATCTGCGTTACAACCGCATAAACGTGGCACCTGTGGTTTATGATATTGGTGAGTACCAAGCTTCTCTTGACCCGCATTCCGAGCCCGAGGCCGGAGTTGTAATAACGGATGACGATGGTGAACCGATGGTAAAATACGCTTCGGTTTCCTACGATTCACGTCATATTAAACTGCTCAAAAACAACTTCGCCGAGCCGGTAATTGGAAAGGGACTTACCAAGAACGGAATAACAAGCATAAAGCATGTCGACAACTTTACTTGTGAAGTAAAATACAAGGCGACAGACGGTGCTTCGCAGTACCGCGTGCTGGTTTACTGCATGACCGATGACGGTTACGAGCTTGTATATGACGAAATCAGTGATGCGTTATCGGCCGAAATACGCGGTCTTGACGAGGGACGTCATCTCGTTCAGGTAGTTGCACTTGACCGACTTGGCCAGTATCTTGAAATCTACACCGCCCGTGAATTCACGGTAGGAGCAGACGGAAAGATAAGTGCATCGGCATTTGTAAGTATTTGGGTAATCATTCCTGTTGCTGTGGTGGTCCTTGCCTTGGCAGCAACCGTCTGGTTTATAATTTTGAAAAGGAAGCGCAAAAAGGGAGGCGAGCCGGTACCCGAAGAGGATGCCGCCCCGCCCGTAGCGCAGGACGAAACCGATGCGTAAGGTAGTAATCGTAGATGATGAAATTTGGGCTGTAGAAGGCCTGCGTTCGGCCATCGACTGGAAAGAGTTCGGATATGAAATCGTAGCGACCTACACCTCATCTGAAAAGGCGCTCGATTATCTTACCCACAACACCGTCGATGTGGCAATACTCGACATAATGATGCCGGGTGTTGACGGACTTACGATGGTTCCCAGAATTAAAGAGTATAACAAGGACATAAAAATCATAATTGTCAGCGGCATGACCGAGTTTGAAACAGCCCGAAAGGCTGTTTCGCTCGGCGTCGATGAGTTCCTTGTGAAGCCGCTGGATACCGACGCGCTTAAAACCGCGCTCGGTCGCATTAAGGAAAGTCCCGTTGCGGACGAATACAGTTCTCTGCCCGACATATCCACGCTCAACAATCAGTTTGTGCGTATAGGCGGTGACAGCGGTAAGACGGTGCTTTCAAGTTATTTAGGGCTTTATAAGCGCTATTCGTACTTTTTCTTGGTTATGTCAGACATACCGGATTCGGGGCGCAGGAGTGACTTTAATAACGCCTTCAGCCTCAGCGGAGAGTGTCTGCGGTTTAAAGCCTACGGCGATAATCTTGTTTTTGTTTGCTTTACCGATGTGTATATAGAGCAACAAAAACTGATAGCAAGATTTAAATCTGATTTTTCGGATATGTGCTTTGGTATAAGCTCGCAAAAGACCGACATTTCCGAAATGCCGAAAGCAATCAGCGAATGCCGTCAGGCGTATTATAACCACTTCATAACCGGCAAAAAACGTGTTTTCGAATTCCACGAAAACGACCGAAACTTCTTTAACACCTTTATGCAGAGCGTGTCTTCGGGCATTCAGGAAAGAAGCCTGACTAAGCTTGATATGACCATAAGCAACGTGTTTGAAAACACGGCAAACTTCCATATCGACGAGCTTATCCTGCTCTGCAACAGCTGTCTTTTGGCAGCAAATATGATGTCCTCGGCGGAGAATTACGAGTATGTTCCCGCCGCCGAGCGAATAAAAGAACGCTTTGACAACATAGAACAGCTTGAAGACTTTTTGCACCACTGCATAAAATCCTTGGCTGTCAGACAAAGCGACGAGGGAATTTCACTTTCAAAGCGCAGCATTATGCCGATGATAAAGGAATATATCGACAAGAATTTCCAGGAAAGAATTAGTCTTACAGACCTTTCCGAAAAATTCGGCATAAGCGAAAAGTATTTAAGCAAGATGTTCAAAAAATATACGGGAGAAAACTACGCCCAGTATCTTAACAAGGTGCGCATAGGCGTAGCGCTGCAGATGCTTCAGAAAACCCATCTGTCTGTCAGGGAAATTGCCGAAGCCTGCGGCTACAGCGATTATCCGTATTTCGCCCGTGTGTTTAAAAAACTGGTAGGCGAAAGCGCTACCGACATACGTCGTAATTTACCCCGATAGGGTATTTTAAGATAATTTAAAGGAGAGAAAGAAAATGAAAATTTTAAGACTCGTGCTTTGCCTTTGCCTGGTTCTCGGCATAATGGCAGGCTGTGCCGGACAGGGCGGCACTTTATCAACCGACCAAGATGATTCCGGCAAGGAAACCATCGAAATCGTATCCTGGTGGGACGAGCGTCCGATAGCAGGTCAGGACGAACTTGCTGACCGCAACGCAAAGAGACTTGAAGACATCGAAAACAAGTATGATGTTAAGTTCAAGTTTACAGTTCTTCCGGCTGACGAAATTACTACCCGCTTCACTGCAGAAGTTCTTTCGGGCGGCTCACTCGGCGATTTCGTAACCATGCGTCATTACTGGGCGTTCCCGGAATATGCAAAGAAGGGCTTCTTGCTTAAGATGTCCGATTATCTTGATTTCTCGGACGAAGCATTTAACAAAGACGATACCGCAATCGCAACACTTGACGATGAAGTATACGGTTTCTCTATGGAAACCCTTCGTGTAGGTGAGGTAATTGTATTCAACAAGGCAATATTTGAGAAGTACAATATTCCGGATCCTTATGAGCTTTACGAAACCGGCGAATGGACTTGGGACTATGTTCTTGACATTGCAAAGAAACTGACCATCACCGGCAGCGACGGAAACGTTACACAGTGGGGTATCAACCCGCTTGACACCTATGATATTGTTGAGCTGCTCGTTACCTCTTACGGCGGTTCTTACGTTTCCTACGTAAACGGCGAGCCGAAGTCTTATTTAACACATACAGGCACCATAAAGGGACTTGAAACCGCATATAAGGCAACCTATGTTGACAAGGTATGCGAACCCTATCCCTCGGGCGCCGACTGGGACTATAACCTTAAGCAGTTTATGTCGGGCAACACCGCAATGTACATAACCTCTTCTTCCTCGTTCGATGACCTTAAGGGCAATATGTCGGATAAGTACGGAATTATGCCCTTGCCGCTTGGCGAAAGTGGAGGCGAATACATCAACAACATACGTGAGCGTCATATCAAGGTTGCTGCTTCTACTGCAGACAAAGAGCGTATGGCTAAGCTGCTTCCGATTCTTTACGATTATAGATATCCGTATGAGGATTACGCAGACATCGAAAAGCAGAACTTTGAAATCTACACCTGGGATAAGGAATCTGTTGATATCCTAAGCGACCTTGTAAAGAGCCAGCACATTCCTGCACACCTTAACTTCAGCTCTTCCTACTGGAACGTTGTTGTAACACAGGGTGTTCACAAGGTTATGTCGGGCGAAATGACCGCTACCGCCGCTATGAAGTCTATCGATGACGCATGGCAGGCAACCATTTCTAAATAATAAAGGGGTGACGCGCTAATGCGCAGAATACTTTATGCCATACTGTGCTTGATGCTTTGTGTGGCAATATGTGCCTGCGGCACACAACAGGCGTCTTCCCCTACCGATACAGATGAGCAAACAAGGGCCGGCGGTTATTGGTCTGCCGACTATGATGAGACCTTTAACTACAAACCGCTTTATGCCGTTTCGTCACCGTATAGCGCAGTAGGTTCAAATCTCGTGCCAAACTCGAGTTTTGACGGCTGCTCTGTACAGCGTGGTGGCGGCAACGCGGTCGGCGCTTGGGTTGCACACGGTGCTTTCGACACGGCATACAGCGTAACGAGTGACGGTGTTGACGGTTCGGCTTGCCTTACCTATAACCGTGCCCAGCAGGGAAGAAGTGCTTCGTATGCTTCTATCGTTGTTGAGGTTAAACCCGAGACCACCTATGTGCTAACTGCAAAAATGCGTTCTCAGAATATGTCAAACCCGATGATTTCGGTTGTCGGTCTTGATGATGACAGCTTTATTTCTGAGATTGCGGCAGGTATCGACGACTATTGGGAAGATGCATCTTGCAGCTTCTATTCCGGAGCTAACAGCTCGGTTCAGATAAGATTTATAGGTAACGCGTACGAGTACGATTTCCGCGAATGTGTAAGCGGCGTCGGCTATCTCGATGACCTTTGTCTTTATGAAACGGGCGGCCAAAGCGCTGAAATCGTACCGGACAAATACCGTATGGACGATTCATCCTACCGCTATGAAAAAACCAGCGGTTGGTCCGCTTGGAAATGGGGCGTGTCCGAGCTTTATTGGTATAATAATGCTCGTGTATTCTCCTATAATTCCATAGTAGACGTTTGGTGCCCCAATTCTTCCTATTTTACCGTTTCAGGTAGACCTAAAGAAGGACAAATCGGCTATTTCGGATTTGAATACCACTGGGAGCATCAGCTTGAAAAGGGCTACGCCTATCAGTTTAATATGCAAATGCCTCAGACCGGCGAAGACCCCGATTTTATTACCGTAAACGATAAAATTGTGTGGACCAACAATAATGACGGTCTTGTGGAATATGCAGGAAAAAAGACCATAACGTTTGAATACGTACCCGAAAAGAACGAGTACGTAAGAATACGCTTTATCTGCGAGACGGGTATCCAGCGCGGTGAAAGCACGGCGTGTGCGCGCAGACTGCTGCCTCCGCCGTACGGCAACTGGTCGGAGCAGCCTATGACCTGCTATCGCACAGCTACTTTAAGCGTTCCCGACTATGTTAAGTACGATTTCCACAAAAACACCGAATTTATTGCGTGTGATGCTGAGGAAACCGCACTTATGCTGCGTCCCGAAATCGACGCACCGATTGACGGCGACGAAATCGAGGACATCCCCGACGTTGACTATAAGGTCAGCGACATAGCGATTATGGACGAAGCCAACGTTATTTGGGACGGTGTTGGCGAGGTTGTTGGACGACTGGGCGTTGACTGTCTTGTTTACGCTCCGCAGGACAAACGTGAAAACGTTAAGTTCGACGACTGGGCTAAAAAGGCTATCGAGGCAGGCGTTGACCACGCGGTTATTTATACCGTAATGCCTCGTTCTTATACCGTTGAATCAGCAGACGAGGGTGAATACATATTTACTCAGGTTGTTAATATGATGTCCTCCGAAGAAGAATTGGATATCGGCCTTACAGCCACCTCGGAATGTGTAAACAGATGGCTAGAACTCGTTCCGGACGGCAAGGTAACGGTAGTTTTCTGTGAGCTTGAAAGTCATTTCGGCGCCTGGACGTCTAACGACTTTGCAAAGACAAACCTTGCATCCTTCCCCGGATTTGAGGGTGTAGCCGAGGGCGGCGTAAACGCCTATCGTCTTGCATCCCAGTTCTTGGAAAAGGTTCATACCGACCTTAAGGCAAAGCTCACAAAGCCCGACCAGGTGGAGTTTTTATCCAACTCCAGCCGTGCTTGCTTCGACCTTAACAATCTTGCGGTTGAAAGCTGCGATATTATTGTCGGTAAGGGTACTTCTCGTTGTAACCACAACATAGTAACTGCTATAGCACGTGGTACGGCAGAAACCAAGGGCATTCGTTTTGGTCAGGTTTGGGATACCTTTGACCGTGACTATCATTACGGCATAACCAACGACGCTATTGTTTCAGGTTTCCTTAGTATGTTCCATAACGGCGTAGACCTCATCTTGAGCGAGGTCGGCACAATGAACAATACCGAAAAGAGCCTTAACAACCAGGCGCTGGGCTGGTACGACGGTGTTCGTTACGTCAGAACCCATCCGCAGGTTGGCGAAACACAGGTCAAAATCGGAATACTGCGTGGCGAAGGCGACGAGTGGGTAAAACTCGCTGCTAAATCTGCTGCGTGGGAACAGAACATAAACTTCAGTTCAAGAGAAATGTTGGACGCATTTTCTAAGTCCACCGTACTTTCCAAATGGCAAAAGGCTGCCGCTGTTTACCGCACAGGCAAGCAGGTTGCGGTTGCCGACACCTATCTTGGCGACTTTGCGTTGTTAGACGTGGTGTTCACCAACTGGGGTAACGGTGCCCAGACCGATATGCAGCGTCAGCTTACAGGTACGCCTTACGGCCCTGCAAACTTCCTGCGCGACAGCATAAGCCTTGAGCAGATGAAAAAGTATGATACGCTTATTTATTGCGGACGCGGTCAGACTATAACCGAAGAAGCAATCAAGAATCTTGAGGAGTACGTAAAACAGGGCGGCAACCTCATTATGGCTGTTGGACAGCTTAAGGATGAGGAGTGCAAACTGGTTACCGATTCCTTTATGGGTGTTTCGCTTACAAAGCAGAAAACCGTTGAAAGCGTACCCTATTACTATCTTGAATCAGAAGACGCAGAGATTATCGAACGTCATAAAAACGGCGACCCGCAGGCACTTATGGTGACCTACGGTGAGGGTAGATGTGCTCTCTTCTCGGGCGAATATCTTTCGTCCTACGATACCGAGGTGGTTCGCGAAACCATCGCAGGAATTTTAGACGAGAACAAGAACGTATACTTCTCCAAAAAAGCCGACTATATCGAATACACCCCCAACATCAAGGGTGAAAGCCTCGTGCTTCCCTTTATAAACCAGGGACGCGGCCTGTTCCCCTCCGGCAACGGAAAGGACCACGGCGTATGGACGGGTAACGTAGCGGTAGACCTTACCGATTTCGGCCTTAAGGCGGACGAGGTAGAGGTTTACAGAGTCAACCAAAAGGCTGACGGAAGTGAAGCGCTTACTATGACCGAAATTGATTTCGAAATCGAGGATAACTCGGTTGTCTTTGCTATCGAGGTAGCACTTATAGATGAAATCGTTATAGGACCTAAGGGTCAGGCAGAAAGCGATTTCTTCAGTTAAATTCTTTCTCTTTAAAATAAAGGAGTCCTCTTTGAGGGCTCCTTTTTCATTTCCAGCGCGTCCTATAATACAACTTTTGTGCTTTTAATTTAGGGGATTATATGATAAAATACATATATAAAATAGCATAGGAGAAATATTATGAAGGTTCTTGAAAGATTTTTAAAATACGTTTCGTTTGATACCTCGTCGGACGAGAACAGCAGTAGCTGTCCCAGCACCGCAAAACAGCTGGTTTTGGGAAGGGTTCTTGCCGACGAACTGAAAGAGATAGGCCTTGCCGATGTGTCGCTTGACGAAAACGGATATGTTTACGGTTTTCTGCCTGCTACACCCGACAAAGGGGATGAGCCTGCTTTGGGCCTTATTGCGCATATGGACACATCCCCCGACGTTTCGGGTAAGGACGTAAAACCGTCGGTTATTAAGTATACGGGCGGCGATATAAAACTGCCGTTTGCTGCGATAACCGAAAAAGATTTTCCGTTCATAAAAAATTACGTCGGACAAGAACTTGTTGTTACCGACGGCAGCACTCTGCTTGGCAGCGACGATAAGGCGGGCGTGGCCGAGATTTTTACCGCTTGTGAGTATTTGGTAAACAATCCGCAGGTATCACATCGCGCTATTGCCGTTTGTATAACCCCGGATGAAGAAATAGGTCGCGGTGCCGACCGTTTCCCGCTTTCGGGCTTTGCGGCAAAGGAAGCCTACACTATAGACGGCGGATTTTTGGGAGAAATCGAGTACGAGAACTTTAACGCCGCAGCAGCACAAATAGACATTAAGGGTATAAACATTCATCCCGGCAGCGCAAAAAACAAGATGAAAAACGCAGCACTTCTGGCGGCCGAGTTTGTATCGTTAATGCCGGCGGCAGAAACGCCTGCCCACACCGAAGGTTACGAAGGATTTTATCATATAAGCGATATCGTCGCAAACGAAAATTCCGCGACCGTCAATATGATAATTCGCGACCACGATATGGAAAAATTTATAAACCGCAAAAGGTTTGTAGAAAACCTGGTTTCCTACCTTAATACACGTTACGGAGAGGGCACCTTTGCGGCGAAAATAACCGATAGCTACTATAATATGTGTGAAAAGATACTTCCGTTTATGCACCTTATAGACAATGCGAAAAAGGCAATGCTTGATGCAGGCGTTGAGCCGCAGGTGGTTGCAATTCGCGGCGGCACCGATGGCGCAAGACTGTCGTACGAGGGACTGCCCTGTCCAAACCTTTCAACCGGCGGTGCAAATTTCCACAGCATACACGAGTTTATTCCGGTAGCCTCTATGGAAAAGATGGTAGAGGTTATTATAAATCTTGTTAAGTAGGTATGGTATGAAAAAAGAGCCAAACATTAAAACTCTGTTTACCTCGGCGGCAGAAAACATTCCGGAGTGCCCCCACAGCGAATACCCGCGTCCGCAGCTTAGGCGTCAGTCGTATTTAAATCTTAACGGATACTGGGATTTTTGCGCGACAAAGGGCGAAATGCCGCAAAACTTTTCCGAGGAAATTTTAGTCCCGTTTCCGCCCCAGTCTGCGCTGTCGGGTATTATGAAAGATTTCCAAAATGATGACGTGCTTTTCTATCGCCGCAGGTTTACTCTGCCCGACGGCTTTAAAAAGGACCGTGTTATACTTCATATCGGTGCCGCCGACCAGAAAACCGAGGTTTATTTAAACGGCGTATCGATTGGTACCCACGTTGGCGGATATCTTCCGTTTTCGTTCGATATTACCGAAAAACTTTGTGACGAAAACGAGCTTGTTTTGAAAATCAGCGATGATAAAGAAAGCACAGTTTTGCCCTACGGAAAACAGCGTGCCAAACGCGGCGGAATGTGGTACACACCTATATCGGGCGTGTGGCAGACCGTATGGCTCGAGAGTGTGCCGAAAGAATATATTAAATCTATTAAAATCGATACGGACATTACCGGCGCCACCATTAGGGTTGACGGCGTACAAAGCGGCGAGGTGGTCGTATCCCTTGACGGCGGCGAAAAAAGCTTCCCGCTTTCTGACGGTGTCTGCACTGTTTCTCCCGAAAACCCCGAACTTTGGTCGCCCGAAAATCCAAAACTTTACTATTTTACCGTAGTTGCGGGTGAGGACAGGGTGCAGTCTTATTTTGCCCTGCGCAGCCTGGAAATTAAAAACGTAAAGGGAATACCGCGTCTTTGCCTTAACGGAAAGCCCTACTTTTTTAACGCCCTGCTCGACCAGGGATATTTCAGCGACGGTATTTACACCCCCGCAAGTCTTTCCTGCTTTAAAGACGATATTGTTTTTGCAAAATCTGCGGGCTTTAACACCCTGCGCAAGCACATAAAAATCGAGCCCGAACAATTTTATTATGATTGTGACCGCTTGGGTATGGTCGTGTTCCAGGATATGGTCAATAACGGCGACTATAGCTTTTTGCGCGATACAGCGTTGCCGACCGTGGGCAAAAAAAGGCGGAATGATAAAAATTTGCACCGTGACAAAGCTACACGTGAAGCGTTTTTGGAAGCGATGGATAAAACCGTGTCACTGCTTTATAATCATCCGTCAATCTGTCTTTGGACCATATTTAACGAGGGCTGGGGACAGTTTGAAAGCACCGCCTGCTACAGACGTCTGCGCGGGCTGGATAAAAGCCGATTCGTGGACACCGCCTCGGGATGGTTCTCGGGCGGAGAGAGTGACGTCGATAGTCAACACGTCTATTTTAAACCGTATAGGTTTAAGGCGGCTTCAAAACCCGTAATACTTTCGGAGTTTGGCGGTTACGCTTGGCAGGTAAAGGACCACGTTTTCAATCCGGACAACCAATACGGTTACCGTAGCTTTAAAACGGGTGAGGAGTTTTCTGCGGCAATAAAAACGCTTTACTGCGAGCAAATAATTCCCGCCGTAAAGCAGGGATTGTGTGCGGCTGTGTATACGCAGCTTACCGATGTCGAGGACGAAACAAACGGCCTTTTAACCTACGACCGCCGTGTCCCGAAAATCGATGCGGAAGCTTTGTCGCGCGTTATGAAAAATTTGCATAACGAGCTGTAGTTCTTTATTTTTAGTAAATATATAGCAGGGCAAGGCTTGGTTTTGCGGCGAAAAACTTAATAAAATTAAGTTTTGGGGGCTATTTAAGAAAAAACCGCAGTATTTTCCCCTTTTGGTTGACTTTTGCCTGTTTGGGCAATATACTAGTGTCTGTTATTTATTTTTATCGGAGGTAAGGTATGTCGATAATTGAAGAGCTGTTCGGCAGTATGGTGTTTAATAATGTGGTAATGAAAGAGCGTCTGTCGCCCGAGGTGTACAGCGCGCTTATGAAAACCATTGACGAGGGTAAAGACCTTGACAGCCACATAGCAAACGAGGTTGCCGCAGCAATGAAGGATTGGGCTATAGAAAAGGGTGCAACCCATTTTACACATTGGTTCCAGCCTATGACCGGAATAACAGCCGAAAAACACGACAGCTTTATCACGCCTGTCGGTGACGGCACTGTTATACCGGAATTTTCGGGTAAAGAACTTATAAAGGGCGAACCCGATGCATCCAGTTTTCCGTCGGGTGGACTTCGCGCAACCTTTGAGGCGCGCGGATATACCGCGTGGGACCCTACTTCCTATGCTTTTGTAAAGGATGACACCCTTTGTATTCCTACCGCCTTCTGTTCGTACGGGGGCGAGGCACTTGACCGCAAAACACCGCTTCTGCGCTCGATGGAGGTCGTAAGCGAAAAGGCGTTGCGCATTGTTAAGCTTTTCGGAATGGACGACGTTAAAAGCGTACAGGTCGAGGTTGGCGCCGAGCAGGAATACTTCCTTATTGATAAAAAATATTATAAATCCCGTAAAGACCTAACGTACTGCGGCAGAACCCTTATGGGCGGCAGACCGCCTAAGGGACAGGAAATGGACGACCATTATTTCGGCGCCATCAAACCGCGCGTTAAGGAGTTTATGAACGAGCTTGACCGCGAGCTTTGGAAGCTTGGCGTTGTCGCAAAGACCGAGCATAACGAGGCTGCTCCCGCACAGCACGAGCTTGCACCGGTGTATTCCACCGTAAACGTTGCGTGTGACCAGAATCAGCTTATAATGGAAATGATGAAGAAGACGGCGCAGCGCCACGGTCTTGTTTGTCTGCTGCACGAAAAACCGTTTAAGGGTGTTAACGGCAGCGGCAAGCATAACAACTGGTCGCTCTCGACCGACACGGGCGTAAACCTGTTTAAGCCCGGCAAAGAGCCGCAGGAGAATAAACTGTTTTTACTTATGCTGGCTGCGGTTATTCGTGCCGTTGACGAATATCAGGGACTTTTGCGTGCTTCGGTAGCTACGGCCGGAAACGACCACCGTCTTGGCGCCAACGAGGCACCTCCCGCTATCGTATCGATATTCCTCGGTACACAGCTCACCTCTATTTTAGAGGCGATAGAATCGGGCGAGAGCTATCACGGCGAAAAAATGCCAAAGCTGGAAACCGGTACACACGTGCTTCCGCACTTCAGAAAGGACACTACCGACCGCAACCGCACGTCGCCGCTTGCATTCACGGGAAACAAGTTTGAGTTTCGTATGCTGGGTTCCAACCATTCTATAGCGGGACCGAACGTTATACTCAATACCATAGTAAGTGAAGTGTTGGATGATTTCGCAGACCGCCTTGAAGGCAAGGAAGATTTTGATTCTGCCGTGTTCGAAATCATTCGCGACACCTATAAGTCACACAAGAGAATTGTGTTTAACGGTGACGGATATTCGGACGAGTGGAAAAAAGAAGCTGCCGCGCGCGGACTTTTAAATCTTGTGTCTACAGTAGATGCGCTGCCTATGTACGTGGACAATGCCAACGTATCGCTGCTTGAAAAATACGGTGTTCTTACCAGAGCCGAGCTTTGGTCGCGCTATGAAATAATGCTTGAAAACTACTGTAAGACGGTTAATATCGAGGCGCTGACAATGCTCGATATGGTTAAAAAGGACGTTATGCCTGCAGTAAGCGCATACACCTCAAAGCTTGCCGATAACATCCGCAAGAAGCGCGATGCGGGTGTAAAATGCACCTACCGTTTAGAAAAGAAACTGCTGGCTAAACTCTCACACCACGCCGACTGTGTCTACGACGGGGTAGAGAAGCTGGAAAATGCGGTACAGAGCATAAAGGTAAGCGGCGATCTTAAGACTGCGCGCTTCTACCACGACACCGTTTTGGCTGCTATGGAAGAACTGCGTGCCCACGTTGACGAGATTGAGATGAATATGTCGGCGGTTGATTGGCCCTATTCGTCATACGGTCAGCTCCTGTTTGATATATAAAAAGTATTGACAAACTATAAAAAAATGGTATAATAAAAGCAGGGTTAGCGCCGGCTAACTCTGCTTTTAGGGAATGCGGTTAGTTGCCGCTAACCAAACCGCCCTAATACTAATTTCCTTCGTATCAGAAATGATACAACAATGACCTTTCTCAAACAAAAAACCATTCCCGAGGGAATGGTTTTTTGTTTTATTTCCTTATATCGATAACAGTAGCACCGGCACGGCGGGATAAATCCTTAAAATATCCGTGACAGGTGAAAAGCAGCACCTGCTTATCCTTTGCATAATCGGATAAAAAGCTTATTGCGTCGGCGGCGCGGGTGTCGTCGTACTGCATAAGCACGTCGTCCAGCAGAAGGGGAAGATTATTGTCTGCTCCTGTAAGCTGTGCTATGGCAAGGCGCAGGCAAAGCTCTGCCTGGTCAAGACCACCGGCACTTAAATAATCGCTTGAAAAAGGCACCTCGCCATCCTGCGAAACGGTCAGCGAAAGTTCCGATGAAACGGTTACCCTGCCGTGTTTGCCGTTGGTTATTTTATAAAACAGCTCACTCGTCAGTCTGTTAAGTTCGGGGGCAAAGTTCTGCCGCATTTCGTCGTTGGCCTCGCTCAGAACGTCCAAGGCGAGTCCCAGCGCGTCAAAGTGCTCGTTTTGCGCCGAAAGAAGCGTATTTACGTCGTTAATCTCGGTTTCTATTTCGGCAACGCCACGGTGCGATAGCAGCAGATTTCTGTTTTCGGCCTTCAGGCGTTCGAGCGTAGATATTTGGTTCGATATCTCGCGTTCAAGCAGCGAGATTTTTTCCAAGTACCAGTCGGCAGGTTTTAAATCTGTCTGCGGCGTATTTGATAGCTTTTCTTTAATTTCTTCGGTAGGAATATCGCGGTGCGGGCTTATTTCAAGCCTTCTTTTGCATTCTGCAAGACGGTTTAGAGTGTCGCGTTTGCCGTCAATCACCGCACGAATATTGTCGGCGGAATCGGCGCCCAGCAGCGAGCAGAGCGCTACAGTTTTTTCCTTTAGCGAATCAGACAAAAGCTTTAGGTTTTCTTTCTGCCTTAAAATTTCGTCCTGCCTTGCGGCAGCGCTGCTGTCAAGCAGTTTTTTGCGTTCCGTTAAAATTATATATCGGTCGTTTGCGGCACGTTTTTTCTCTTCCAGAGCGGCAATGTTTTGCTTTTTTTCAATAAGGATAAGCTCGTTCTGTCTTGTGATATCGTCATTTCGTTTAACCGCTACACAGCCCAGTATTAAAAGCAAAATCGCGGGAATTGCCAGTAAAAACAACCACTTAAAAAGTATACCCAGCACGGCACCGACAGAAATAAAGGCGGCGGATACAAAGTATCCGAGCGTGCTTCTTTTCCTCGCCCCCGTGGGTAAAAGCTCGACTTCGTTTTGTGCCGATAAAAGTAGCGAGTTTGCCGTTTCCAGCTCGTCAAGTGCCGACATAAGTTCGCTATCTATATTGCTGTTTTCTGTGGTGGGGCCGTCTCCGATAACTGTTTTTTGAGCGTCTATTTTAGCCGATAACTCTGAAATTTCGGTTAACAGCGTTTCAGAAAATATTAGCTTTTCCGAGTTGAAATCCCCGTTTGCTGCCGTCAGGGTTTCAAGGTATTCGCGCTCGTCAAGCTCGGTCTTTAGTGCGGCTGCAAGCTGTGCGTTTCGGCTTGATGCCTCGTCCTTTTTTAAAGCGTCGCGCTCGGTATACAGAGTATCAATCTTTTGCTGCAACTCACACTCTGTTTTACCGTTTTCCTCACGACGTTGTTGAATGCTTTTTGCGACCTTTATTTCGTTTTGCAGTACCGTAAGGCGGTCCTCCAGTCGGTCCGAAACGCCAACCCGCTTTTTTGTGCGAAGCAGAGCCTGTCCGTCGGCGAGCCTTTTAAAGATATCCTCATACGAGTCACCTGTATCGCCGGTGTAAACCGTAGCCTTCAGTTTTGAGGAAAGCTCGGCGCTGCCCTTGCCTTCGCTGGCGAGCGAGCCGATAAATATACTGCGCTCAAATGCCTCCCAGGTCATACCGAAAAACTGCTCACCAATATCTCCCGAAACGGGTACGGGCTTTCCGCTTGCAAGGTCAAGCAGCGTTACCTTGTCGCTGTGGGCAGATTTTCCAAATTGCTTGCTCAAAATATAATCTTTTCCGCCGTGCGAAAACTCAACCTCGCCCGAGGCCTTTTCTCCCGAAAAGGGTGAGAAACGTTTGCGAAGATTAAGCTTTACATCGCTCTTGCTTGTGCCGGTGCTGTAAAACATCATGCGCAAAAAGCTCATTACGGTGGTTTTGCCGTCTTCGTTGTTGCCGAAAATCAGGTTAAACCCACGCGAGAGGTCAAGTGAAAAATCAGAAAGTCCGCCAAAGCGGTTTATGTATATTCGATTAATTATCACTAAAGCTTACCTCCCTTCCGTCAAACGCAGCCAAACCGAGCGCCAAAGCGCGTTCGGCCACTTCTCGGTCCTTGCCGTCAGAGTTTTCAATTAAATTTAGCATTCGGTTGGTAAAAATTCCTTTTAGGGTCTGCTCCTTGCGCAAAAGCTCAAGATTTTCGGCAGGTCGGGTAAGATTTTTAACCTTAAGATGATAAACCTCGTTTTCAAGTGACGATTTTATATACGAAAGGTCGGGAGAGAAGCTGCATTCTCCCGAAAGAATTAGTTTTATAAAGTTCTTATCGTTGCCTAAAACCGCGTCTTGGGCGGCGGCAATAAGTCCGCCCATATCGGAAATGCCGTCGGTGGAGAGCGAAATTTCTCTATACTCGCGTGAACAGGTTTTGACAAAAGAAAGGTCGTTTTTAAGCGGGTCAAGAGTTCCGGCAATTATGCCTTTTTCACCCGTTTCATCAAAACCAAGCGGTTCGGGACAACCGCAGTAGGCAAAGCTTACACCCCTCGCAGACAAAACACCGCTAAACCCGTGTATATGCCCCAAAGCGACGTAGTCCATCTCTGTGTCGGCAATTTTACCCTCGGTGACGGGGTTGTATGGACCACCGTCCATATCGGCGTGTATAAGCAGTATGTTGGTTTTACCGTCGTGACAGGCGACGGGCAATTCGGTTTCTTCGCAGTATGCAGACAGGAAGGGAATACCGTAAACGCGGTAGCTTTCGGTTTCGACATAACCGCCTTCGCGGAAGATATGAACGTTTTGACTCCACTCGCGGTCAAACGGCGAGCCTGCGGTAAGAAAGTCGTGATTGCCGGGAACAATAAAGACGCGTGTTTTTGCAAGACGTGAAAAATATCTCACTACCGAGCTCACGGTTTCGTCGTCAACGCGGCAGGAATCAAAAAGATCGCCCGCCACAAGCAAAACTTCGGTTTCGTTTTGGTCGCAAAAGTCGCAAATTCGCTCAAGCGTCAGCAAAAGCTCCGATCGTCTGCGCGCGGCTTTTTCGCCCAGCGTAGACAGCTCTGCTCCAATATGAAGGTCACCGCAGTGCGCAATTTTTACTGCCAACCGAATCACATCCCTTTCCTTTTTAAAATAATTTTAACATCCCGCCTGCAGTTTGGCAAGAAATTATTGCCTAAAAGAGAATATTGGTATATAATATATACTGATATATTATAACGAGGTGTAATATGGATGTTCGTGTCGGCGATATTCTTAAAATGAAGAAAAAGCATCCCTGCGGCAGCGATAGCTTTCTCGTGTTCCGCGTGGGAATGGATTTTAAAATCCGCTGCATGGGCTGCGGTCACGAGGTTATGACGCCCCGTGCCAAGGTTGAAAAGAACATAAAACGCATAGAAAGGAAAGATTCCGATGTTTGATAAACTAAAGGCAGTAGAGGGCCGTTTTGAAGAAATAGGCGAACTGCTTATGGATCCTGCCGTTGTGTCGGACCAGGACCAATATAAAAAGCTTATGCGCGAGCATAAGCAGCTAACCCCGATAGTAGAAAAATTCCGCGAGTATGCTGCTGCTAAAACCGCAGAAGAGGAAGCGCTTTTACTGCTTGAAGATGCAGGCCTTGACAAGGACTTTAAAGAGCTGGCGGAAGAGGAGCTTCGCACCGCAAAGGAAACACAGGAAGCCTGCGCAGAGGAGCTTAAAATTCTCTTGCTTCCGCGCGACCCCAACGATGACAAGAACGTAATTATAGAAATTCGTGGCGGAGCCGGCGGAGAAGAGGCGGCTCTTTTTGCGGGTTCGCTTATGCGTATGTATTCGATGTACGCCGAATCAAAACGCTGGAAGATAGAAATTATGGGCGGCAACGAAACCGAGCTCGGCGGATATAAAGAAGTCAGCTTTATGATAGAAGGCGAGGGTGCATACTCCCGCTTTAAATACGAAAGCGGCGTTCACCGCGTTCAGCGCGTGCCCGAAACCGAAACCTCAGGCAGAATACACACCTCAACCGTTACGGTTGCGGTATTGCCCGAGGCTGAAGACGTTGAGGTTGAAATAAACCCCGCAGACCTGCAGATAGATACCTACCGTTCGGGCGGTGCAGGCGGTCAGCACGTTAACAAAACCGAATCGGCAATACGCATAACCCATCTTCCTACGGGACTGGTGGTTGAATGTCAGGACGAGCGCAGCCAGCACAAAAACAAGGAAAAGGCTATGAAGGTGCTTCGTTCCCGCCTTTATGAGCGTATTCAGGCAGAGCAGATCGAGGCAATTGCCTCTGACCGCCGCGCACAGGTTGGTACGGGTGACCGCAGCGAACGCATTCGTACCTACAACTATCCGCAAGGACGCGTAACCGACCACCGTATAGGTCTTACACTCTATAAAATCGAACAGATTTTAAACGGCGACCTTGACGAGATAATCGATTCACTTATTACATTCTACAGAGCAGAAATGCTGAAAGCCGAGAACTGAAAATGACTACAAAACGATTACCCGACAACACTTCGGGTATAACCGAGGCGGCAGAAATTTTAAAACGCGGTGGTGTGGTAGCAATACCCACCGAAACGGTTTACGGCCTTGCGGCGTCGGCCTATGATTGCGGCGCAATAGAAAAGGTTTTTTCGGCGAAGGGCCGTCCGCAGGATAATCCGCTTATTGTTCACATATCCGATATGGAAATGCTAAGTAGCGTTGCGTCTGATATACCGAATACCGCATACCGCTTAGCCGAAAAATTTTGGCCGGGACCTCTGACGCTTGTGCTGCCGCGCGGGGAAAATATTCCCGCCGCAGTTTCGGCAGGACTTTCTACCGTAGCGGTAAGAATGCCGTCAAATACGGTTGCACATAATATAATAAAACAGTCGGGCTTGCCCCTTGCGGCACCGTCTGCAAACAAATCGGGTTCACCCAGTCCCACAAGGGCGCAGCACGTAATAGCCGACCTTGACGGAAAAATCGATGCAGTTGTTTTGTCGGATGACTGCTCGGTCGGGGTTGAGTCTACGGTAGTAACGCTTTGTACCGAGCCGGCAAGGCTTTTGCGCCCCGGCGGAATAACGGTAGAACAGCTTTGCACTATACTGCCCGACCTTTCGATAGACCCTGCCGTACTTGCCGAGCCCGAAGAGGGAAAACCCGTCGCAAGCCCCGGAATGAAATATAAACATTATTCACCTACGACCGAAACTATAATGGTCGAATGCGACACAGGCTTTGCCGATTTTGTAAACCAAAAGAAAAATTGCGGCGCGCTCTGCTTTTTGGAGGAAGCCGACGACATATCGGTGCCTCACGTTATTTACGGAAGCCGAGAAAATCCGAGCACGCTGGCCGAAGGACTGTTTTCGGCACTGCGCGAGGCAGATAATCTTGGCGTGGCGCGTGTTTATGCTCACGCACCGAAAAAGGACGGCGTTGGCTTGGCGGTGTATAACCGCCTTATTCGCGCGGCAGGCTTTAAGGTGGAAATATTATGAGAAAAATAATTGGTCTTACCGGTCCTACCGGCGCGGGCAAAAGCACCGTAGCAAAGGTTGCGCGCAGCAGAGGAATTACGGTAATCGACTGCGATAAGGTTGCCCGTGAGGAGGGCAAAAATGCTGAACTGCAGCGACTTCTTATTAAAGAGTTTGGCGCCGATGTTGTAAAAAACGGCGATTTAGACCGACCGGTTCTTGCAAAGCGCGCTTTTGCGTCGCGTGAAAAGACCGAACGTTTGAATAAAATTATGCTGCCCTTTATATCCCGCACCATAGTGGGTATGGTAGGGGATAACGTAACGCTGCTTGACGCACCCACCCTTATAGAAAGCGGACTTCACAAAAATTGCGATGCGGTAATAAGCGTGTTGGCAGATGAAAAACTTAGACGCGAAAGAATACTAAAGCGTGATAATTTAAGTCCGCAGGCAGCAGAAAGACGATTGTCCGCCGCAAAGGATAATAGTTTTTTTAAATCGCATTCGCAGTATATAATATATAACGAAGGCGACAAAAACAGTTTAAAACAGCAGGCAGAAGAAATTTTGTCTGGTATATTGGAGGAATAAAAATGGCAACAGCAAAAGAACTTAAAGAAAAATTATTTTCTAATCCCAAAAACGGCAGACAGACCGCAAGTGAAGAAGTGCTAAAGGCGGCAGACGCGTTTTGTGAAGAGTATAAGTGGTTTTTGGATAACGCAAAAACCGAACGTGAGGCTGTAAAGACGGCTATTGACCTTGCTAAAAAGAACGGATTTAAGGAGTTTGATCCGGGAAAGGAATATGCCTGCGGCGACAAGATGTATATAAACAATCGCGGCAAGGCGGCAGCCTTTATCGTTATGGGCAAGCGTCCCGTTATCGACGGCGTGCGCGTTACTGCTGCACATATTGACTCTCCGCGTCTTGACCTAAAGCCCAACCCGCTTTACGAATCTGACGAGCTTGCACTCTTTAAAACCCACTACTATGGCGGAATAAAGAAGTACCAGTGGACTACCGTTCCGCTTGCACTTCACGGCGTTATAGTAAAGGGTGACGGCACAAGCGTTGAGGTTAACATAGGCGAGGACGAAAACGATCCCTGCTTTGTTGTTACAGATCTTCTGCCCCACCTCGCAGCCGAGCAGTCAAAGCGCACCTTAAGCGACGGCATACGCGGTGAAGAATTAAATATTTTAATCGGAAGCCATCCGTTTAAGGACGACAGCGAAAGCGAGCTTGTCAAGCTTAATATCCTTAATATCCTTAACGAAAAGTACGGCATTGTAGAAAAGGATTTCCTTTCGGCAGAACTCGAGTGCGTACCTGCATACAAGGCGCGTGACATCGGATTTGACCGTTCGCTTATCGGCGCCTACGGCCACGATGACCGCGTTTGTGCATATCCTGCACTTCGTGCCGCGATTGATACAGAGTATCCCGAGCACACAATGATAGTCATCTTTGCCGATAAGGAAGAAACCGGTTCGGAGGGCAACACCGGACTTAATTCGTCCTTCCTTAAATATATATTTATGGACCTTGCCGGAATGCAGGGCGTTGACGGATATAAGGTAATGCGCGCTTCGAAGTGCCTTTCTGCCGATGTTAACGCCGCATACGATCCCACGTATCCCGACGTAATGGAAAAGCGCAACGCGTCCTTTATAAACTACGGCGCCGTTATAACCAAGTACACCGGTGCACGCGGAAAGTCCAGCACAAACGACGCGTCGGCAGAGTATGTTGGCTTTGTGCGCAACCTGCTTGACCGCGAGGGTGTCGTTTGGCAGTCGGGCGAGCTTGGAAAGGTAGATGCAGGCGGCGGCGGAACCGTTGCTATGTATGTTGCAAACCTTGGTTTAGACGTTGTTGATTTGGGTGTTCCGGTGCTTTCAATGCACGCACCTTTTGAGACGGTTTCAAAGTTTGACGTTTATATGACCTACCTGACCGTAATGGCATTCTCAAAGTAACTAAACAATGTTTTCCTTCATAGTATGTAGTGTCCCGTGGGACTATATCTTTGTAAGGGGAACAAAAATGGGAATTTATGATGGTTATGATCGCGGTTGTTGCGGAGTCAGAACAGCCATTTTGATAGTAGCGGCTTTATTAACCCTGGCTATCGGCCTTATTTTGGGCGCTGTTTTCAGCGAGGCAATTCTCGGTGCATTGGCAACGGTAATTGTTTTTGCTGTTATTATGGCGGTTCTGTTTGTGATATTCCTTATAGTTCGTATCTGTCGCAGATGCGGCTGCACCCGCGCTGAATAAAAAATAACCGGAGGGGAAACCCTCCGGTTGCTTATAGGAAGTAATAATATGTTCAGTTTTGTATATGAGCCGAGATACGGCGACTGTAAAGATTTTGATAATTTAAAACCGTCCGCAATACTTGATATGGTGCAGGACGTTGCCGTGCGCCATTCCGACGCCTGCGGATACGGTATGTACCGCCTGCGTGATATGGGTTATGCCTGGTTGCTAAACGGTATAAAGCTACATATAGAAAAACCGATAAAGCCTATGGAACCTATCGAGGTGTCTACGGCAATAAAGGATATGAAAGGCCTTTTTTCCGACCGTGGCTGTATAATTCGGCAGTCGGGACAGGTGGTCGCAAAAACCTGTGCCGCTTGGTTTTTGTTTGATGTGGGTGCCGGTAAACCCTGTCGCGCCCCCGAAGAAATCGCGTCGGCCTATGAATACCACGATTTCGGTGACGAGTTTTTCGAGTTTAAAAAGATTAAACTTATGGATGCGCAAAAACTGTATACGGTAGTGGTTTCAAACAAGGATATTGACACTAACCGCCATCTTAATAACCAAAAAAGTGCCGAGATTTTGATGGACGCACTGCCGTTTGATTATAGCTTTACCGATATGACGGTGCTTTACAAAAAGGCCGCATATCTGGGTGATAAACTTGATTTGTGCGTTTCAAAACTTGAAGACGGCTACTATGTTCACCTTATGGCGCAGGACGGAAGCGTTTGTGTTGCCGGAACATTCAAATAAAAAACGACCGACAAAAACCCACACCTTATGGGTGTGGGCGAAGTCGGTCTTTATTTTTTTCTTTCTACCTTGCGTTTTGTCCCGTCGGGCTCAACGATATAAGTGTTTTCCAGTTGTCCTACAAGGCTGCGTTTAAAACCGTCAATGTATTCGCGGCGAAGCTGTGCCTGTTCTTCCTTTTCGGCATCGCTCAGTCCCTCTTCACGGCTTTTTTTGGCGAGAAAATTTATTCTCTGTATCTTTTCTTCGGTCACGATATCACCTCTTACGGTGTTATTTTAGCACGGGAAGAGAAAAAACACAATAAAAAATTATACTGCCTTATCCAGTATCGCCGCCATCACGGTTATATCATCGTCGTGACCGTCGTTTCGCTTTTGCCTTGCGGCGTAGCAAATTTTTTCGGCAAGCGCCTGCGCGTTATCACCCGTGAAATCTTCCAGTATGGCACAAATCCAATCTGTGCCGCCCGTGCAGACTCCGTCCGACATCATAATTACAATATCACCGGCCTTTAGGCTGACGGTAGCCCTATCAAAACCGATATCCCTTAAAATTCCCGCAGGGAGTGAGGTGCTTTGCGCCTTGCCGGTTTTGCCGCTTCTTCTTATAAGCGTAGGTGCGGCACCCGCTTTTAGTAGTTCTGCTTTACCGGTAAAAAGGTCAATGCAGGATATGTCTACCGTTGCAAGAGATTCGTCGGTGGACTTAAACAGCATAGAGGAATTAACAATTTTAAGTGCGCAATCGTATCCAAAACCCGCCTTTAAAAGACGCTCTAAAAGGCCGGATGCCATTGCGCCGTCAACCGCGGCTCTGCCGCCTGTGCCCATACCGTCAGACAGTAAAAGAATAGTTCTGCCTTTGCCGTCGTCAAACGTGCTGTATGCGTCGCCGCAGACCGAGTTTTCTCCGCAACAAAGCTGGGCTACGCCTATCGATACGGTGAATTTAGCTTTTTCGCACAACGTAACAAAGGCGTCGTTCTTAACACGGTTTACTGTGGGTGGCTCGAAATCACGGTCGCAAAGCGCCTCTGCCGCGCTTAAAATATCCATTCGGTTCAGCGCCGCATTTTTGGGCAGAGGAATGTGCATCTCTAGGCTTATTCTGCCGAACTTATCGGTTTTGGCAGCTATGTCCGAAGCGTATATGCCGTTTTCGCGCATCAGGTGTGCAAGACGACTGGCAAGGCGGCTGTCAAAGCTTTCAGCGTGGGAAAACTCCTCGCTTAAATCGTAAAGCATTTCGGCCATACCGTCAAACTGGTCGGAAACTATGCCGCGTATTTCGTCAATTCGCGCCTCTGCAGCAAGACGTGAGGAATATTCGCGGAAGTATCGCGCTACGGCGTTTTCGATACGCTTTGGATGTATGCACCGTTCTCTGAACTCGTCGGGTGCACCCTCTAATGGCTGGCTGTCACCGGATTTTATAAGCCTTGTTATACACAGCACCGCATCGTGCATTTTATCCTTTTTTTCGTTCCAACAATAATTACACAGTCGGCAGCCATTACAGCTGTCAACCTTTACGTTGCTAAGCACCCAATCAAAATCGGGCGCGTTAATGAGTTTAAGTTCTTTTGATACCTCGCTTACGGTGCCCGAAACGTCACCAAGCGCGCGTGATGCAAACAAAAGCCGCATAGAAAGCGAACTTTTAAGACCTTCAAGTGACGGTGTTTGTGTGGGCGGAGCAAAAATTTTTCCCGCGTGATACGATACCGATTTCGGTATACACAAAAACACCGCCGCACCGAAGGCGTTTTCGCACAGTAATAAGAACTGTGTTGTATCACCGTCAATAAGCAGCGCGGAAATTGCGCTCCACGCGACAAAAGCGCACGCGCAAGGAATTTTTCCAAGCGGGGAAAATATCCCGCCTAAAAGTCCGCCTATGGCCAGCGTTGGCGCGCTGAGAGAAAAATCGTTTCCCGACAACGTTAAAAACAGCGCACATACCGCTCCCGAAACCGCACCGCCGGAGACGTGTGCATAGCGTGTAACGGTAAGCACGGTGACCGCCGCTAAAATTCGTCCCACAGAAATAGGACCTAAGGTAAGGGGGTATATCCCCAGCAGTATTATATTTATTACAATAGCAACACAGGAAAAATCACCCGCAGATGAGCTAAGGCCGTCCTTTGTTTTAACCGATGCTGCGCGGTATACAAAATATGCACCTGCCCCCGTCAGCACCGCTTCTATAACCGCGTGTGATACGGTAATGCCGCCGCTTGCAGCCGCCGAAAGTGCGGTTGCGGCACACGAAGCAAATCCTACTGCCGCCGACCAAAACGCGCGTTTTGAAAAACTGCCAATGCTTAAAAGCAACAATCTAATTATACATACCGCAAATATTGAGGCAATATAGCGAAATGCGCCGCCGTCTACTATCGGTAAAAAGTATCCCACCGTCGCACCCAAACCGGCTGACAGTATGTAGGGTGATGGAACACCTGCGGCAAAAGCAACCCCGAACGGCGCGAACGAATCAATTATGGGCGCGCGGGCGCCGATAAAACTAAAAAGCGCTGCCAGCGCGTGTGTAAAAAGTACCGTTACCAAATCCTTTGGTACAACGCGCCTTATATCCTTTACGTTTTCCTTCAATTAAACCACCTTCATTTTTATAGTCCTGCCGAACTATTATATAACATTTTTATGGAAAAAATTGTCAAACTCGGGTGTAGTATTATGTGGTAAAAAAGAAAACGCCTTGTTATGGGTTTGCGAATATAGTTTTTAAAAATAAAAAAGACCGGCTATGCCGGTCTTTTTCCTTAATAATTTTCTTTTCTAACCTCAAAGAAGCTCTGCGGATGTGCGCAAACGGGGCAAACCTTCGGTGTCTTCATACCGACAACAATGTGTCCGCAGTTACGGCATTCCCAAACGGTAACCTCGCTCTTTTCAAATACTGCTGCGGTTTCAACGTTCTTAAGCAGGGCGCGATAACGTTCTTCGTGTGTCTTTTCAATAGCGGCAACAGCACGGAATTTTGCAGCAAGTGCGGTAAAGCCCTCTTCCTCTGCTTCCTTTGCAAAGGTGTCGTACATATCGGTCCACTCGTAGTTTTCGCCCTCAGCGGCAGCAAGCAGGTTTTCTGCAGTACCACCCAACTCGCCAAGCTCCTTAAACCAAAGCTTTGCGTGCTCCTTTTCGTTTTCGGCTGTTTTTAAAAACAGTTCAGCTATCTGCTCGTATCCTTCCTTTTTGGCAACCGAGGCAAAGTATGTATATTTGTTTCTTGCCTGGCTTTCGCCTGCAAATGCGGCTTGAAGATTTTTTTCGGTTTTTGTTCCCTTAAGTTCCATAATTTTTTTCTCCTTTATATTGATTTATTTATTTTTAACTTTTCCAAGTTTTGAAAACCATTTAAAGGTAAGCGGCCATACCGCGCCGGCCACCGTTACCATTATAAAATAACGTAAAAGTCTCGCAATTCCTTCGTGCCCAATAAGGGAATTAAGCGGCATTTTTAGTCCCGCCTTTATTGCGAAAACGAGTGCTGCACCGCCCGCGAGCTTTAAAATCTGAGCCCACAAAACGGCGTCTGTCTTAAAGTGGATATATTTCGAATCAAAAAAATATACTACCGCTAAGCCTAAAATACAGCCTGTAAGAGTGTAGCCGTTTTTAAGGGCCGATTCGTAGTTGTGCATATCGATATCGGCGGGGAAGTTATAAAGGTTTACAAAAAGCAAAAGAGCGAGCGATAATATAAGCATAACGCCGATGAGCGCCCACATAATTTTCGAATTCATTTCCGCTTTTTTTATTACGGGGTGTACCACAAAAATAAGTAAAAGCGCAACGGCTATAGAAAAAAGAACGTCGGCAGGGGTGTGAACGCCCAGATACATACGTGAGAAGGGAATAAGAATACAAAGTACTATACACACGATTCTCACAGCACGGTTTTTGTTCCACCGTGCCACCGAGCCGAAAACGCCTACCGAAGACTGCGTGTGTCCGCTCGGGAAGGAATATCCGCCTGCGGCTTCGCGCGCCTCTTCCACAATAGTAAACTTGGGGTCTCTCACCCAGGGGCGGGGAATACGGCAAAGAATTTTTAGAAACTGATTTACCACAGTGCCGATAAAACCAACCGACAGGATATAATATCCTTCATATTTGTCAATGCACCAAAAAAAGAGAAGTCCTATAATTATAAAAATAGTTTCTTCACCCAAACTTGTTACGGCCAGAAAAAATTTGTCCAGCCACGGTGCGCGTATATTTTCAAGCAAATAAAGAAAAGACATAACATTCCTCCCTGCCGTTTAATATTACCATATAAATACATTTATTACAAGCAAAAAGTGAGGGGGGGAAAGCAGCGTCAGAATTATTTTTTAAGCAAGAAAACTCGGTTTTTATAGTCCTTTGTAATTTTAAGTACAAGCGGCGACAGCGAAATTACGCCTATTAGATTTGGCAACAGCATAAACGCGTTAGCTACGTCTGCAATACCAAAGGAAAGGTCGCCCGTTATGGTTGCCGCAGGAATTATAATAAGCACGAAAATAACCTTATATATATATTCTGTTCCTTCTCCGAAAAGATAAACCCACGCGGCAGAGCCAAAATGCGACCAGCCCAAAACCGTGGAAAAGGCAAACAAAAGTATAAACACGCTTACAAACACGTTTCCGGCCTTGCCGAAAACGGTACCAAACACCTCAGCGGTGAGGGTAGAGTGGGCTGTGTGGGAAAGCACCGCACCCGTTTCGAGATTCACGAGTCCCGACGACAGTAAAATCAGCGCGGTTACGGTGCACATTATTATGGTATCGATAAAAACCGAAAGCATACCCCACATACCGCCTATGGCAGGCTCTTTTACGTTTGCCGAGGAATTTGCCGCAACGGTCGAACCGAGTCCCGCCTCGTTTGAAAAAATACCGCGACGAAGACCAAAGCTTATGGCGTGTTTTAGGCTGGCGCCCGCCGCACCACCCAGTACGGCGCGGTTGCCGAAAGCGTGACGGAATATAGAAAAAACAGCCGGTAAAAGGTTGTTTCGATTACAGAAAAGCACTATTCCGCAGGCGACTAAAAAAACGGTTATCATAGCGGGAACGATTCGTTCGGTGATATTAGCAATGCGCGAAATTCCGCCTATAATTACAAGTCCCACCGCAATAGAAAGCAGTGAGCCCCAAAAAAGCATATAAAGGTTACTGTGTCCGATTTTTACGCTTTCAAAAGAGGGGAGTGGCAGGTTTTTTATAAGGTTTTCGGTTATGGCATTTATTTGGCTGATGTTTCCCATACAAAACGAAACCAAAATGGTGCAAAGTGAAAAAACAGAGGCTAAAAATTTCCCCTTTTTTCCGCCGCCGAGACTATGCCGCAAATAGTACATTGCGCCGCCAAGCCATCGCCCCGAAGAGTCCCTTTTGCGGTAAAAAATACCCAGCACGTTCTCGGCATAGGCGGTAGCCATACCGAAAAAGGCGGCAACCCACATCCAAAACACAGCCCCAGCACCGCCAAGACAGATAGCCGATGACACACCCACTATATTTCCGACACCCACGGTGGCGGCGAGTGTCGTGCAAAGCCCCTGAAACTGCGAAATTGTATTGTGTTCCTTAGTTTTAGCGTCGCCATGCCGCACGTTTCCGAGCGTGGCTTTTATCCAGTGTCTAAAGTGCGTAATTTGAAAAAACCGAAGTCGAAAAGTCAGATATATGCTACATCCCAAGACGAAAAAAATTGCAATTTTATCCCATAAAAATTCGCTTAAAGAGGATATTATGTTCACATAAATCACCGCTAAAAAAATATGCGAAAATGCTAAAAAATATTATATGATTTATTGACCTTGAGCCGAATGGATTGTATAATTATGGAAGTATTTATAAAGAGGTGAGGTATAAAATGAATATGTATTCGATTTTTAATGTAGACGACCGCGTAGAAAAGCTATGCGAGTGCGTATTGGCAGAGCTTGTACCTCGCTTTAAGGAGATTGACGAAATAGCCGAGTATAACCAATGCAAGGTGCTCTCTTCAATGCAGAAAAACCGCGTAGCGGCAACACACTTTGCGGCGTCTTCGGGTTATGGATATGACGATTTTGGACGTGATACGCTGGAACGCGTATATGCCGACTGCTTCGGCACCGAGGCCGCGCTTGTGCGCCCGCAGATAACCTGCGGAACACACGCGCTTGCATGCGCCTTATCGGCAAACCTTCTGCCGGGGGACGAGGTGCTTTGTCCTGCGGGAAAACCGTATGACACGCTTGAGGAGGTAATCGGCATTCGTCCGTCGCCCTGCTCGCTTAAGGAATACGGCGTTACCTACCGCCAGGTAGATTTGCTGCCTAACGGAGGATTTAATTATCCGGAAATCAAAAAAGCAATAAACGAAAAAACAAAGCTTGTCGAAATTCAGCGTTCAAAGGGCTATGACACCCGTCCGTCGTTTTCGGTTAAGCAGATAGGCGAGCTTATTGCGTTTGTCAAGGAAATAAATCCCGATATAATCTGTATGGTCGATAACTGCTACGGCGAGTTTACCGAAAAGATTGAACCGTCAAATGTGGGCGCCGATATGATAGTCGGCTCGCTCATTAAAAACCCCGGTGGCGGACTTGCCCCGTCGGGCGGATATATTGCGGGCACCAAGCAGTGTGTAGACCGCTGTGCCTATCGCCTGAGTGCACCCGGACTGGGACAGGAAGTAGGCGCAAACTTTGGAATAATGACGGCACTTTATCAGGGCTTTTTCCTTTCGCCCACCGTTACCGCTTCTGCGGTTAAGGGTGCGATTTTTGCCGCAAAGGTTTACGAAAAACTCGGTTTCTCTGTTGTGCCGTCGGGCGACGAAATTCGTCACGACATTATTCAGTCGGTAGTCCTCGGCAGCGAGGAAAAAATGCTTGCTTTTTGCAAGGGAATACAGGCTGCAGCCCCGGTTGACAGCTTTGCAACACCCGTGGGCGGTGATATGCCCGGTTACGATGCGCCGGTTGTTATGGCGGCAGGCGCATTTGTTCAGGGCTCTTCAATCGAACTTTCGGCTGACGGTCCCATACGCCCGCCCTATGCTGTATATTTCCAGGGCGGACTTACCTGGCCTCATGCAAAGCTGGGCATAATTTTGTCTGTGCAGAAGCTGCTCGAGGCAGGAGAAATCAATTTATAAAAGGAGTTTAATATATTATGTGGTTTTGGTTATCAATAGCTGCTCTGCTTTGTTGGAGTGGTTCGGATCTTTTTTCAAAAATAGGCTGTCGTGACAACGACGATAAACACAGCCATCTTAAGATGGTTACCGCCGTGGGTACCGTAATGGGACTTCACGCGCTTTATGAAATTTTTATAGGCGGCACCGAGATTTCTATGCAGGTAATGCTTAAATATCTTCCGGTATCGCTGCTTTACATCCTTTCAATGACACTGGGTTACGTAGGTCTGCGTTATATCGAACTTTCGGTGTCATCTCCCGTGTGCAACTGTTCAGGTGCGCTGGTGGCAATTACCTCACTTATCGCTTTCGGTATGAGCCTTAACGGATGGCAGATAGCGGCTATCGCGCTGGTTTGCGTAGGCGTCATCGGTCTTGGAATTGTAGAGTATTTTGAGGATGACGAGCTTCGCGCCGCAAGACAGGAAAAATCAAACTACAAGTATTCAAAATCGGTGCTGGCACTTGCGCTTCCGCTTGCATACTGTGTTCTTGACGCGGCGGGTACTTTTGCCGATAGTCTAGTGCTCGAAACCCTTGACGAGGACAGCGCAAACGTAGCCTATGAGCTTACGTTCTTGGTTTGCGGAATACTGTGCTTCTTGTGGCTTAAGCTGTTTAAAAAGGCGCGCTTCCTGCCCCGCCGTGAGGCACCGAAGTATATCGGCGCAATTTTTGAAACAGCCGGACAGTTCGCCTACATATATGCAATTTCGGACACAGCTCACCTTGCACTTTCCGCCCCCATCATTTCGGCATACTGCCTTGCAAGCGTAGTTTGGAGCCGCATATTCCTAAAAGAACGCCTGTCGGTTAAGCACTATATTATGATAGGACTTGCGGTTGTAGGAATTGTAATAATTGGACTTTTTGATGAAATAGGATAAAAAGTGACCGAGGCTACCATTGCGGTAGCCTCGGTTTTTAGTTTATTTATTCCCACTCTATGGTTGCGGGCGGTTTAGAGGTTATATCGTATACAACACGATTTACGCCCTCTATACTGTTTACAATACGGCTTGATGCACGGTCCAGAACCTCATAGGGAAGTCTTGACCAGTCGGCGGTCATAAAATCACCGGTGTCGACGGCGCGGAGAGCCACAGTATATTCGTAGGTGCGGCTATCGCCCGAAACGCCAACCGAGCGCATATCGGTAAGTATTGCAAAATACTGGTTTGTGCTGCGTTCAAGATGTGCGGCAACTATTTCTTCACGGAAAATAGCGTCGGCCTCGCGCAGAATTTCGAGCTTTTGTTCGGTTATCTCACCGATAACTCTGACAGCCAGTCCCGGACCGGGGAAGGGCTGACGGAATACGAGCGTGTCGGGAAGTCCAAGCTCAAGCCCTACCTGCCGTACTTCGTCCTTAAACAGGTCGCGCAGCGGCTCTATTATTTCGTCGAAATCTATATACTCGGGAAGTCCGCCCACATTGTGGTGGCTTTTTACCAGTTCGGCATCGCCCACGCCGCTTTCAATGACGTCGGGGTATATGGTGCCCTGCACCAAGAAATCAATTTTGCCGAGTTTTTTAGCCTCTTCCTCAAATACGCGTATAAATTCTTCGCCTATTATTTTGCGTTTGGCCTCGGGCTCGGATATGCCGATAAGCTTGCCCAAAAAGCGCTGCCTTGCGTCGACGGCAATAAGCTTCATAGCATATTCTTTTCCAAATACGGACTTAACCTGCTCGGCCTCGCCCTTGCGCAGCATACCGTGGTCTACAAAAATGCAGGTAAGCTTGTCCCCAACCGCGCGATGAAGCAGCGTAGCGGCAACGCTTGAATCAACGCCGCCCGAAAGGGCGCAAAGAACGTGACGGTCGCCGATTTTCTCCTGAAGCGAGGCAACGGTTTTTCTTACAAAAGAGTTCATTGTCCACTCGGCGTGGCAGCCGCATATATCGTAAAGGAAGCTCTTTATTATGTTTTTGCCTAAGGCTGTGTTTGCAATCTCGGGGTGGAACTGCACCGCATAAAGCTTTTTAATAGAATTTTCCATAGCGGCGACAGGGCAAACCTCGGTCTTGGCGGTAATGCGGAAACCGGTCGGCACCTGTGTTATATAGTCGGTGTGGTTCATCCAGCAGGTGGACTTGGTTGGAAACGACGAAAAAAGGGTGCAGGTGTTGTCTACCGCCATAGGGGTATTACCGTGCTCAGCAGCACCGGGTTTAACACTACCGCCCAGTGTCTGTGCCATAAGCTGTGCACCGTAGCATATTCCCAACACCGGAATTCCCAAAGAAAACAGCCTTTCATCGTAGCGGGGAGCATCGTCCTTATATACGCTTTGCGGGCCTCCGGTCAAAATAATTCCCTTGTAGCCCGCGTTTTCTATCTCATCAATCGGAGTGGTGCAGGGAAGCACCTCTGAATATACTTTACATTCTCGTACGCGACGGGCAATTAGCTGATTATACTGTCCACCAAAGTCTAAAACTAATACCTTTTCCATTTTTACGTCCCCTCTAAAATATCTAAAAAATATTATACCAAAGCCCATTTGTATCGTCAAGACGGTTGATTTTATTTTTGCAATATTATATACTTAATATTACATAATAGCGGTGAGCATAAGTATTTCTGCCACGTCGTTATAGAGTGAAAACAGTCGGTCTGACGGTAGCGGATTTTTGCCTTTACCGATTTCCAGAGTAAAGCCGGGTTTTGAAAACTTTTCTATAAACCAGTCCTTAAACCCGCCGCCAAGTGCGAGTCCCGTTGGC